>JAEUQS010000533.1 GCA_016789625.1 Acidobacteriota bacterium
TGCGTCATCGAGGATCAGGCCGCCATAGACCAGCACTATGGCAGAGAGCCTCTACAGGGAATTCCGAAGGCTCCGCCCGCCTACTGGGACGCATGGAAAGAGGCGGTTGAGATAAAGCTCTCTAAGGACGCTGTCGAATTCCTAATCCCCGCGGTCCCCCACTATGAGAAATTTCGGGTAGCTGATCGCAAGATCGCCCTCGGATAGCCGTACAATCCTTCGCGCGTGGACACGCGTTCGAAGACGTTTGCAAACGTATTGCGGCTCGCGAAAGCGAACGGGTGGGAATTCATCGAGATGCCGCTCCCTCCGGTAGCGGGCGGGGGACACCCCGACTCCAAGAGGATGAGGCGCTTCTTCAGCAAACCCGGGTACGGTCAAGTACCTTCGCCTCTGTGTGGGGAAGACAGCGTCGAGACAGTCCTTTCGGACGCCGTTCTTGAGAACCTGAGCAGAAGGTTGAACCTGCCGGGCCTTGCACCGAAACGCCCGAAGACCTGACGGCTGTAACTCCCCCTAGATCGATCTTCGACTGGTTCTCGTCTATCGGGGCGACGTCACGAGAGGCGGGACGGGGTTCGCTCGCGTCGGTTCCGTTGCTGCCTGGCGCGCCGCGCGTTCCGCCGCCCGCTCGCGGTCGATCTGCTCGGCCCGGCGCCGTCGCTCTTCGAGGTCCCGCTCCTCAGCCTGGCGCTCCGCTTCCCACTTCGCGGACTCGCGATTCTCGGCCCTCTGCACGGTGGCAGCCGTGCTCTCCAAGTAGGCGCGGATTTCGGCCACGCCTCGGGCCTTGGCTTCTTCCATCACGCCCGGGCCGGCCGCCGTCTCGACGGCCGCGAGCGCTCGATCGAGGTCTGAGGCTGCCCGCGCCTTCTCGGCCGTGAACGTGACCCACGAGCCGCTCGGCTCGGAGACGATCTTCCGCACGTGCCGCGTTGCCGTCGCGAGGTCCCGCAGCTCGCCACGGCGAAGGCTGAACCACGGGAGCGGCCCCGGCATCCGCATCGTTCTGAACACGGCCTGGCCTTCAAGGTCCGTGCTGTGGAGCGCCACGCCCGCGGGCCCGGTGGCGTCGAACGCCCGAGCATACTGGCCCATCAGCACCTCGGCGCCCGCGTTCACCGAGTAGGCCGCTTCGAGGATCGCGCGCTCGCGGCGGCGCCCCTCGGCCCAGACGAGCGCCACAACGATGAGCGCGGCGACGATGGCGAGCACCGGAGGCCTGCGTGTAGTCGGCCGCGCCTGCGGCGCCTGGTAGGTTCCCATCTCTCTCTCCCTATTCCTTCCTCGATGCAACCCGCGTGCGCGGGGGTGTCGTCACCGGCCAGCGACGGCCTTGCTCGCGATGCGCACCATCATCTCGCCCGCCGAGATCCCCTCGCGCGTCGCCTCGGCTTCCAGCTTCGCCGCTATCTCGGGCCGGAGGTCGAGGGAGATCACGCGGCTCTTGCGCTCCCTCAGCCTGCGGTCGATAGCGGCCACGTCGAGCGCGTTGCTCGCGTAGTCCGCGATGTGCGCAAGGCCCCGAAGCCTGGACTTCGACATCACGGGTTCGGACTCCGGCTCGTCCTCCGTCTCGTGCTGGGTGAGCCAGACCATTTCCGAGAGAGTGCCGAACGCGGCGTGGAGCTCCAACACACCGTCCCATTCCTCGGGGGTGAGCGTCACGCCCCTACCCACGGGATGCCTCCGGCCCGATCTTGGCGAGGGCCTTGCGGCCGCGATCGGCAAGCAACGCGAGCGCGCGGAGACGATCGGCGTCCAGCACACGCTCCTCCGAGCCCTCTTCCGCGGCCTCCTCAACCTCGGTCTGGATCACATCGGCCAGCCCGCGAAACGCTGCCTTGAGGTCCCGGACCGCGGACCATGACTCGGCCGAGAGGGTGACGGTGCTCCACTCGCGAGACGCCTCCGCTTCCGGCTCGTGCTTCCTCTCGGCTTCGGAACAGCGCGGCGCGAGACTCGGACGGCGCTCCACCGGCTTCGACGGGAGCGGCCCTCGCTTCCTCTCGGCCTCAGCTTCATCCCTGGCCTTGCGCTCGTAGATGCTCTGGAGCGCGTCCCTGTTCATTCGGCGAACTTCGGCGTCCTGCTCGGCCTGGGTGCGCGGCTCGCTCACGAGACGCTCTTTCCGGTCGCCTTGCCGATCTTCCGGAGTCGCCGGGCGACGGTCGAGGCATCGAGCCCCACGAGGTCGCCGATCTCCCCGCACGTCAACCTCGCATCGCGGGCCTCCAGAATGAGCCTGTCGAGATCGTCCGCACGAGCGGCGCGCTCGCGTGCCTCGGCCAGCTTCCACGCCCACACCTCGGCCGGAACCTCAAGGGGTCCCACGGGGGGGCGGCCCTTGCAGGCCAGCACCTCGGCCGGTGCCTTCGCCGGGATGCTGAAGGCCGCGCCCTTCTCGCGCGTTCGCGTGTTCGTGTCCTCTGCGGTCTCTTCGCGCTCGCGCGCTTTGATCGTGTAGGTTGCTTCCATGTCGTCCTTCCCTTTCTGGCCCTCCTCGGGCTGTGTTCCTTTCGTGGGTTGCTGATCTGGG
>JAEUQS010000551.1 GCA_016789625.1 Acidobacteriota bacterium
CGCAGGGGATCCGGACGCGCGGAACGTGGTGGCCGTCGCGCCCTTCGCCATCGAGGAGCCGCCGCCGCCCGAGGCGCGTTCCCACCCGGGTCTCCCGGGCGGTCCGCACGACGTGCTCTTCGGCGGCGTCTACGACTGGTACGACCCGCTCCTCGTCGTCTCGGCCTGGCCGCGTGTTCTCGAGGCGGTTCCCACCGCGCGCTTGATCTTCTGCGAGAGCCCCAACCCGGGAACGACGCCGCAGGTGCTGCTCTCCGCGGTGAAGGCCCGGGCCGCGGAGCTGGGCCTCCTGGGGAGCGCGATCCACGCGCTGCCGTGGGTGGCGTTCGAGGACCGGGGTCCGTGGCTCCGGAGCTTCCGGGCGGCCGTCGTCGCGCACCGGCCATCGCTCGAGACGACGCTCTCGTTTCGCACGCGCGTCATCGAGGCGCTCTGGGCCTCGCTCCCCGTCGTCTCGACGCCGGGCGGCGCCGCATCGGAGCTGCTCGAAGTGAACGGCGCGGGGCTCGTCGTCCCCGCCGGGCCGGAGGCGCTGGCCGAGGCGCTCGTGAGCGTCCTCTCGAACCCGGCGACGCACGCGGCGCTCGTTGCGAACGCCGCGCGGCTCGCGCGTTCCTTCGCCCCTCGGGTGGCGCTCGCTCCGCTGCTTTCTTTCGCCGCGTCGCCGCGACGGCTCCCGGTCTCTCCTCCGGCGACGTCGACGGCGCGGCGGGTGCTGCGCAAGGTCCTGGGGCGGCGTTGAAGCTCTCGGTCGTCATCCCCACGAAGAACCGCCCCGGTTCGCTGGCACGGGTCCTCGCGGCGCTCACGCCGCAGCTCAACGCCGTGCCGGGCGGAGCGGAGGCCCTCGTCGTCGACGACGGCTCGGAGGAGCCGGCCGAGGTCCCGCCGGGCGTGGTCCTCCTCCGGCAGGAAGCGGCCGGTCCGGCCGTCGCGCGCAACGCGGGGGCCGCCCGGGCTCAGGGCGAGGTGCTGCTCTTCCTGGGCGACGACACCGAGCCCGAGGCCGGGTTCCTCGCGGCGCACGCGGCCGCGCACGCCGCCCGCGCCCCCGAGCAGATCGCCGTCCTCGGCTTCACGAGCTGGGACGCGGAGCGGGTCTCCGTCACCCCGTTCCTCCGCTGGCTCGACGCCTACGGCGCGCAGTTCGGCTACGCGCTCCTCACCGATCCCGAGAACGTGCCGTTCCGGTTCTTCTACACCTCGAACGTGTCGCTTCCGCGCCGCGTGTTCCAGGCCGTGGGCGGCTTCGACACCTCGTTTCCCGAGGCGGCATGGGAAGACGTCGAGCTGGCGTTCCGCATCTTCCGCGAGCGCCCGGCGTTCCGCATGGTCTACGAGCCGCGCGCCCGGGCGCGCCACGATCACCCCACCGATCTCCCTCGCTTCCGCGCGCGCCAGTACCGGGCGGGGAGGGCGGCCGCGGTCCTGGTGGGCAAGCACCCCGAGCTCGAAAGCCTGGTGGGCGCTCCCGCCTTTTCAAAAGGACGTCCCTTTTCTTCCGTCCTCGCGGGGGGACTCGTCTCCCTGGTGGACGGGTTGGGTGTCTCCCTTCCCGGTCGCATCTATGCCGCCGCCATCGGCTGGGACGCTGCGGCCGGCCTGCGCGACGGCCTTCTCACCGTCCGTGGCGGGGGACGGACGCTCCCGGGCTGACGGGCAGGGAGCTTGCAAACAGGAGAGTGACGGTCCGCGCCGACGCCGGCCCGCACCGCCCAGGAGTCCGGCCATGAAGAAACTCAGAACCCCCTCGCTGCTCGCCTCGACGCTCCTCGTGATCTCCGCGTTCGGCGCCGAGGCGCAGGAACGCGGGCAGGTGTCCGCGTCGCCCACCGGAGGAACGCGGAGCGCTCCCTCGTCGAGCAGCGGGTCGTCGAGCGGCTCCGGTTCCTCGACGCGGTCGTCGTCCCATTCCCCCTCGTCTCACTCGCCGTCGTCGACCTCCAGCCGCGGCTCTTCGCGCTCGAGCTCGGGCTCTGCCTCGAGCTACTCGTTCAGCGCAACCGGTCGCTCGCGACCGAGCCGCGGGTCCTCCTCCTGGGGCGGCGGAGGTGGCAGCCATGGCGGCCACCACGGCGGCGGCCATTGGGGTGGTGGCTGGTACTCGCCCCGTTACTCGAGCACGTACTTCGATGCCTGGTACTTCCCGTACTGGTGCTCCGTGGGCTGGTGGTGGGGCCTCGGATATTGGGGCCGGCCCTACTCGTACGTCACCGTCGTCGAGCGGCCCGGCCGCTATGGCCGGATCGACCTCGATGTGAGCCCGGAAGAAGCCGAGGTCCACCTGAACGGGAAGTACATCGGGACCGCTGACGACTTCGACGGATATCCCGACTACCTGTACCTCAAGCCGGGCCACTACACCCTCGAGTTCAAGCTCGGCGGGCACGTCGGCGTCAAGAAGGAAGTCGAGGTCGAGCGCGGAGACCTCATCCGGTTCGGCGACGAGCTGGCCCGCGAGCCCGGCCGCGGCCGGCTGGATTCCTTCACGCCCGAGTCGAAGGGCATGCCCTT
>JAEUQS010000609.1 GCA_016789625.1 Acidobacteriota bacterium
CCGGTTCTCGTGACGTTCGCGCCGTCCTCGGGGAGGAGCTGGTCGAGGAGCATCTCGAGGCGCTCGAGGAGCTTTTCCAGCGTCCAGATGCGAAACACGAGATCGGCGGAAACGCCGAACTCCTCGAGGTGCTTGCGGACCTCCACGATCACCGCCCGGCAGGCCTCCACGTCGGCCCGCGCCGCGAGCTTCACGGCCCGCCGCTCGCCCGCCATAGAGCCTTTGGCCCGCGACATGTGCGCGGCCGCGGCGACGGACTCGGGGAGCCTGAGGAAGATCGCTCCCGAAGCGATTGGGTTCGCCCGGTTCCCCGCGCGGAGGCGGAAGTCGGCGGAGAGGCCCAGGCCCGAGGCCCACACCGAGAGGATGCGCAGCGCGTCGGCCATCTCCTCGCGCACGGGAGCGAACGGCTCCTCGCCATTCGGGAAGAGCACCTCGAGGAGCTCCTCGACGAGGGCGAGCGGCAGCGCGGCGAGGAACGCGGCATCCGCCCGCGACGGGAAGAGCCGCTCGATGAGCTCGGCGAGGTCGTCGTCGTCGGGCGGGTCGGGCAGAACGCCGCGCACGACGCGGCTGCCCAGCTCGGCGAAGAACCGGAACTGGCGGGGCAGGCCCGTCTCGGCGAAGAGGGTCCGGCAGTGGGTCTCGCGGAGCACGCTCCGGATCACCCCGGCGAGGAAGGCGGCGTGTTCGGGAGACGCGCGGAGGACCGCGACGAGCGCCTCGAGCCCCGCCCGCCCCTCGCGGGTCACCGCGTGCGTGAGCGCCACGAGCCGGTCGAGCCTCGCGGGCAGCGGGAGCTCCACGCCGTCCGCGGGGGGCTCGAGGAGCGGCGCGAGCGAGCCCGCGCGGCGGGGGGAGATCTCCTTCAGGAGGGCGCGGAGATCGGCCATCTGGCCGGGATCATGCCGGACGGCCCTGGAGGAGCGCGCGCGCCGCCGCGCGGGCGACGTCGTGGCGCGCCTCCCCGAGCCCCGAAACGAGGACGGCGTTCGCGCCGGCCTCTTCCAGGACCTCGGCAAAGAGCCGGTGCAGCTCGGTCCGGGCCTCCGGCCGGTCCCTCACGCCGTCCGCTTCCCAGGGCAGATCCGGAGCGCAGAGGAGATAGAGATCGGCCACCCGGGCGAACGCCGCCTCGCGGATCCAGCCCGCGCAGGAGCCGTAGTAGTGGCGGGAGTAGACGACCGTGGAGAGGAGGTCGGTGTCGTGGATCGCGAGCCGGCCGGCCCTGCGCAGCACGGCATCCTCCATCGCGATCTGTCCGCGTGCGATGGGCGCCACGTCGCTTTCGAGGAGCGGACCGTCGTGGCTCTCGGCGTAGAGGCGCGAGAACTCCTCGGAGAGGGGCGCGTTCAGCTCCCGCGCGAGCAGCCGGGCGAGCGAGGTCTTGCCCGCCGACTCGCCGCCCGTCACGACGAGGCGAAGCGGGCGGCTCATGCGGCGGCCCCCTTCGACGAGCGCAGCCAGTCGCGGAGGCCCATCGCGGCGAGGAGCGTGAAGACGCCGTAGAGCGCGGCCGTGGGGCCGAGCTTCTGGGACGCGAAGAGCCCGACGCAGACGACGTCCACGAGGATCCACAGGATCCAGCTCTCGATGCGCTTTCGCGTCTGGAGGTACTGAGCGACCAGACTGAAGGCCGTCGTCCCGCCGTCCCACCAGGGCTGCGCGCCGTTCGTCGTGCGGGAGAGGAGCGCGACGATGACCAGCGTTCCCGCCGCTCCGAGGCCGAGGAAGCCCGCGAGCCGGGCCGGCGGCGTGAACGAGGGGACGAGCGGCGCGCCGGACTCTCCGCGCCGCCACGCGAGGAAGCCGATCACCATGAGCACCGCGTACACGATCTGGAGGCCCATCTGCGCGTAGAGGCGGGCCCCCTGGAACACGAACGTGTAGAGGACGACGTTCACGAGGCCCACGGGCCACGCCCAGAGGCTCTCCTTGGCCATCAGCCAGACGCTCGCGACCCCGATGATGGCCGCGGCGATCTCGACGAGGTCGGGCTTCATTCGATCGCGAACCCGAGCGAGACGAACGCGCTGCGCCCGCCCTGCGGATAGAAGTACGCCGATCCCGAGAGGTGCTTCGATCCCGAGGCGTCCTCGTTGAGGAACAGGTAGCTGTAGCCGCTCGGCCAGATGCGCCGGTCGTTCAGGAGGTTCACGGCCGAGACGCGGAGGCGCGGTTTGGCGCGCGGCACGAGCGACGAGAGGTCCACCTGGAGCGAGCCGTCGAGCCGGAAGAACGACGGCGTCTCGAGGCCCGGCTGGTTCGTGTTGTCGAGCCACGACGACGCCACCCAGCGGCCCGAGAGGGAAACAGAAACGGGCGAGATCGGCGCGTAGTCCACGGTTCCCTGGAGGAGCACGGGGGGCGTCAGGAGCGGCTCGGTGTTCCGCGAGACACGCACCTCGCTGCCCGCGTAGGCACCGCCGGCGTCGTAGATGTCGTAGAGCTGCGTCCAGCTCGACACGCGGTTCCACGAGACGTTCGCGGCGAGGGAGAGGCGCAGCCCGGCGGCGGGAGAGGCCGAAGCGTCGACCTCGAGGCCGCGGCGGAAGCTCCGCGGGGCGTTGCGGCGGATCGCGTAGCCCAGCTCGGACTGCTCCCCCGTGGCCGCGATCTCGTTGCGGAACTCCATGGCGTAGAGGTTCGCGTGGAGCGACAGAGGCCCCCGTTTCAGGTCGCCGCCCAGCTCGACGTTCACGAGCCGCTCGGGCTTCACGGCCGTGAGGTCGAAGACGACCTGGGGATCGTCCTCGCCCTGGAAGAGATCGTTCCGCGCGGGCTCGCGCGAGGAGATGCCGGCCGAGGCGTACACCGAGAGCGCCGGCGTCAGCGTGCGGCGGGCTCCCAGCTTGGGGTTCAGGAACGTCCACGAGATGCCGCCGATGGGCTGCGTGCCTTCGTAGCGGAACCGCGCGAAGCGAAGCTGCGCGTCGGCGTAGACGATCCACGGCCCCCTCTCCCAGGCGGCCTTCACGAACGTCGAGGCCTCGTTCTTCTTCCCCGTGTTCTCGTAGAGCCGCAGACCTCGCGCGTCCCGAAAGTGATCCCGCGAGAACGTGCTCAGGTTCGCGCCCCACGTGAACGACACGTCGCCGCGTTTCGCCGTGGCCGCGAGGTTGAGCCCCACGGCCTGCCCGTCGATGCCGCTCTCCTCGAAGTAGTTCTTCGCCACGGGATCGTTCCAGAGGTACAGCTTCCCCTGCGCACCGCTGTAGTAGAGCTGGGCCGAGAGGCTCGCGCCCGAGTCGAGCGCGTGCGTGTACTGCGCGTGGAGGAGATCCTGGCCGAAGCGGTCGTGCTCCTCGGGCGCGAGGTCGTTGTGCCTCGGGTTGACCTCGAGAACGCTCTTCTCGACGGCGTAGTACGCGAGCTCCGTGCGCTCGCGGCCCAGGAACCCGAAGACCTTGAGGTACGAGCGGTCGCCCGTGTACGAGAGGCCGCCGTAGAAGCTCCGCTGCCGAACGCCCGAGTGATCGCGCGAGCCGTCGGTCTCCTGCAGCGAGACGCGTCCGTAGAGCGCGAGTCCCTTGCCGAGCGTGCCCGACTGGACGGCCACCGTCCCGCGGTGCGACTGGAAAGAGCCCGTGCCCAGCTCCCCCGAAACCGAGAACGCGTCCGCGATCGCGGCGCTCGCGAAGTTGATCGAGCCGCCGAAGGACGGCGCGCCCACCGTGGACGTGCCCACGCCGCGCTGGATCTGGATGCTGTCGACGGCGTCGGTGAAGCCGCCGAAGTTCGCGAAGTAGACGGCCGTCTCCTCGGGGTCGTTCAGCGGCACGCCGTCGAGCGTCATGTTCACGCGCGTCTGGCTGATGCCGCGGAGCGTGAAGTACGAATAGCCGCCCACGCTGCCCGTCTCCGAGTACGCGTTGAGCCCCGGCGTGCGCTCGAGGAGGGTGGGCATCTCCTGCCCGTAGCTCCGCGCGACGATCTCCTCTCGGTCGAGGTTCGAGGTCGTCACCGGCAACGCTTCCTCGGCGCGGATCGCGCGCACGGCGACGGACGCGACGTCGGCAACGACCCGGCCGGCCGGCTCGAGGACGACCTCGAGAAGCGGGCCGGCGGCGCGCGTCTCGAGGGCCGCGTAGCCGGGCTTCTCGACGCGGACGAGCGGGGTCTTTGCCGAAGAGACCACGTCGAGGGCGCCGCCGGCGCCCGTCTCCCCCGCGCGCACGCCGTCCACGAGGACGAACGCGCCCGCGAGGGCCCGGCCCGAGGCGTCCTTCACGAGGACCGCGACATCGGCCCTCAGAGACCCGGAAAGGAGAACCAGAAGACCCAGTGCTCGAACCATGTAGCGCCTCCTCGGCCGCGCCGTTTCCCGGCGCGGTGATGAGACGGACCCATTGGGGACCGTGACGACGATCGTTTCCTCAGCCGTTCCCTACGCCGGTGTCACCCGGATCAGGTTCGAGGGTGTGATCTCAGGCCGCGCCGTTGATTTGGCGAGGCCACCCCTAGGCTCCGACTGCGGCGATGTGATCACCCTCGGCGACCGCCGTCAAGAGGAGCCGCTATCGTCGGGGAACGGAGGCTCCGATGGCGAGGCTGCTGGACATGATTCAGAGGATGCGCGAGGGCACGGCCGAGATGCCCCCGGTGGCGAGGCTCGTGGGCTTCACGATCGATTCCCTCGAGCGGGACCGCGTGGTGATGCGGTTCGTGGCCGAGGAGCGGCACTCCAACCCGATGGGCACGCTGCACGGCGGCATCCTCTGCGACGTGGCCGACGCCGCGATGGCGATGTCCTGGGCGACGGGCCTCGAGGACGGCGAGTCGCTCACGACGCTCGAGATCAAGATCAGCTTCCTGCGTCCGTTCTGGACGGGCCTCCTTCTCGCGGAGGGGCACGTCCTCAACCGCGGAAAGACGACGGGGCTGACCGAGTGCCACGTGCGCGACGAGAAGGGCCGCCTCGTGGCCCACGCCACGAGCACGCTCCTCACGCTGCGCGGCAGCATGGCCGAGGGCCGGTAGACGGCTCAGGACCTCGAGAGACCGCGCCAGACTTCGTCCACCACGCGCTCGGGCCAGTCCCTCGGGATGCCCTGGCCCGTGAGGTGCCGGGCATAGAAGGAGCCCACCAGGAGGTTGACCACGGCGTCGAGATCGGCGCCGGGACGGATCTCTTTCCGTTCGGCCGCGGCCTCGAGCACGCGGAGGAGCATCCTCCTGCGGGGAAGGACGACCCGTTCTCTGAACGACTCGAGGAGCTCGGGCGTTTCCCCCTCCTCCACGAGCACCGTCCCGATCATCGCCATGCCCCGCGGCCGCCCCAGGCCCTTCTGGAAATGCCGCAAAGCCGCCACGAGATCGTCCCGGCACGCGCCGCGCGGCTCGGGCGCCTCCTGGGCCTGCAGGTCGGCGATCGCGGCCGTCGCGAGGTCGCTCTTCCCCCGGAAGCGGCGGTAGATCGTGGGCTTGGTGACGCCCGCGAGCGCCGCCACCGCGTCCAGCGACATGCGGGCGTATCCCGTCTCGGCGAGCAGTTTCTGGGCTGCGCGGAGGATCGCCGCTCCGGCTTCCTTGTCCCGCGGACGGCCCCGCGACATCGGCTGGTCCGCCTGTTTCATCGCACTCTCGACTTTTCTTTACTTGCCGGTATAGTAATTAAATCCGCTGTGCCCATCGTAGCGGATCACGAAGCGGAGGAAGGCATGCGCATCGGAATCATCGGCTCCGGCAACGTCGGGGGAACCCTCGGAACGGGCTTCGCGAGGGCGGGCCACGAAGTCGTCTTCGGCTTTCGCGACCCCGCTTCCCCCGGGGCGGCGAGCCTTCTCGGGCGGGCGCCCGGAACGCGGGCCGCGACCGTCGCCGAGGCCGCGGCCTCCTCCACCGTGCTCGTGCTCGCCACGCCTTACGAGGCGGCGGAGGCCGCCCTGGCCCCTGCCGGTGATCTCTCCGGGAAGATCCTCCTCGACGCCACGAACCCCATCGCGCCAGGCCTCGCGGGCGTCTCGAGCCCCGCCGGCAGCTCCGGTGCCGAGGAGATCGCGAAGCTCGCTCGCGGAGCGCGCGTCGTGAAGATCTTCAACACGGTGGGCTTCGAGGTCATGGCGAACCCTACGTTCCTGGCTGGTGCGAGGCCCGCGACCATGCTGTACGCCGGCGACGACACCTCCGCGAAGGAGGTCGCGCACGGCCTCGCCGCCGGCCTGGGCTTCGACCCCGTCGACCTCGGCCCCCTCGCCGCGGCGCGCCTCCTCGAGCCCTTCGCCCTGGTCTGGATCCGCCTGGCGCTCGTCTGCGGCCACGGCCGCGAGACCGCCTTTCTCTACCTGCATCGCTGAAGGAGCAACGCCATGCCGAAGAAGATCCTGCTCGTCGTCGCGAACCCCGCCGTCTCCACCACGCTCGGCTGGCCGGTGGGCTTCTGGGCCGCGGAGATGGTCCATCCCTGGCACGCCTTCACGGAGGTCGGATACGAGGTGACCCTCGCCAGCCCGAAGGGTGGAAAGGTCGATCTCGATGCCCTCTCGGATCCGCGCGACGCGAGCGGCTACTCGGCGCACGACATCCTTTCGATGGGCTTCCTCTCGACGCCGCGGCTGGCGGCGCTCCTCGACACGACCGTCCCGATCGCCTCCGTAACGGCCGCGGACTTCGACGCCATCGTCGTCGCCGGTGGCCAGTCGCCGATGTTCACGTTCCGGGGCGACGCGGCGCTCGCCCGCCTCTTCCTCGACTTCCATGGGCTCGGGAAGCCCGCGGCGGCGCTCTGTCACGGCACGTGCCTGCTCCTCGACCTGAAGCGCGACGACGGAACCGCTCTCATCGCGGGAAAGACGATGACGGGCTTCGCGAACGTCGAGGAGGATTACGCGGATCACGTGGTCGGGCAGAAGGTCATGCCGTTCCGCATCGAGGACGAGGCGCGGGCCCTGGGCGCCAACTTCGTCCGGGCCGGCGCCTTCGCGCCGTTCGCGATCCGCGACGGCAACCTCGTCACGGGGCAGCAGCAGAACTCGGGCGCTCCGGTGGCCCGGCTCGTGATCGAGATGCTCGGACGGTAGGGCTCACTCGCGCGAAAGCCGGCCGGACGGTGTCCGTCGCCTGTCGAGGCGGCGCGGGAGCCGCACGACGAACTCCGAGCCGCGGCCCTTCTCGCTCGAGACCTGGATCGTCCCGCTCATCATCTCGACGAACCGCTTCGCGAGCACGAGGCCGAGGCCCGTGCCGCCGTACTTGCGGGTCGTGGACGCGTCGGCCTGCACGAACGGCTGGAACACCCGCGAGAGCTCCGCGGCCGTCATGCCGATGCCGGTGTCGCGAAGGGTGACGACGAAGTCGCTCTCACCGGCCGCCACGACGAGGGAGATCGTTCCCTTCTCGGTGAACTTGGAAGCGTTCGAGAGGAGGTTCAGCAGCACCTGCCGGAGCTTCGTGGGGTCGAGCCGCACGAGGCCGAGGCCCGCCGGAACGTCGACGGCGAGCGTGTTTCCCTTCTTCGCCGCCAGGGGCTCGGCCAGCTCGACCACACGCTCGAGCTCGGTGCCGAGGTCGAACTCCTGGAGGTCCAGCTCCATGCGTCCGGCCTCGACCTTCGAGAGATCCAGCACCGCGTTGATGAGAGCCAGCAGATGCTCGCCGGCGCCGTGGATGCGCGCGAGATCGGCCTCGGCCTGGCTCCGGCCCTCGGCGGAGGCGTCCTCGCGGAGGATCTCGGCGTAACCCAATATCGCGTTGAGCGGCGTGCGCAGCTCGTGGCTCGTGTTCGCGAGGAACGCGCTCTTGGCCCGGTTGGCCTCCTCGGCGGCCTCCGTCGCGAGGACGGCGGCCGCGCGCTGGGTCTCGGCGTCCCCCAGCGCGCGGGAGAGCTCCTGCGTCCTCTCGGCGACGATCCGCTCGAGCTCGCGCTGGCGAGCCCGCAGCGTCCGAAGCCTCGCCTGCTGGAACAGGCCTCCCAGGAGGAGCAGGGACAGCACGGCGAGCGCGCGAAACCACCAGGTCTCGTGGAACGCCGGAACCACGGTCACCGCGAGGCGCGCGGGCGAGGTCGAGAGGACGCCGTCGTCGTTGGCGGCCAGCACCTCGAAGACGTACGAGCCGGGCCGGAGCGAGCCGATGACGACCGAGCGCTCCGGGCCCAGGCTTCCGAAGGTGTCGCCACGGCCGACGAGCCGGTGGCGGAAGCGCACGTTGCGCGGGTTCACGAACGAGAGGCCGTCGTAACGGATCTCGATCTTCTCGGTGCCCGAGGCGATCGTGATCGCCGCGGCGCCGGAGGACGCCGCGCTCACTGCGGACGCGGCAGGAACCCGCGTTCCGTCGACGAGCACCGACTCGATGGCCACGAGAGGCGGGACCCGGTTCCGCGCGATGCTCTTCGGATCGAACGCCACGGCTCCGCCCTGCGTGGGGAAGATCAGGCGGCCGCGCCCGTCCTCGACGCCGGTGGGCCACGTCGCGCCGTTCGTCTGCGTGACCGGCATGCCCTCTTCCTTGCCGAAGACCTCGGGCGCGATCGCCGGCCCGCCCGAGAGCGCGGCCAGGAGCTCCTTGCGTCCCGCCCGGAAGACGCCGCGGTTTCCCGCGAACCAGACGTCGTCGCCCGAGTGCAGGATCGAGAAGACCTTCTCGAACGGCAGCCCGTCCTTCGCGGTGAGCCGGAAGATGCGGCCGTCCCTCACGACGCGGAGACCGTTCTCGGCTCCGATCCAGAGAACGCCGGCGGAGTCCATGACGAGCGCGAAGACGTCGTCCTCTCCGAACTCCTCGACGAAGAGGCGGGTGAAGCGCTCGCCATCGAACCGGGCCAGCCCGAGGTCGGTGCCCACGAGGAGCGTGCCCGCGTCTTCCTCGAGCAGAGTCCTCACGTAGACGTGGGGCAGGCCGTCCTTCGTCCCCCAGGACTTGAACGCGCGGCCGTCCCAGCGCGAGAGGCCCGATCCGTGGCAGCCCACCCACAGCATGCCGTCCCGGGTCGTGATGAGCGCGTTGACGACCGAGGACGCAAGGCCGTCCGACTCCTTGTGGACGCGCATCCGCCCGCCCTCGAGCTCCACGAGCCCGCCCCCGTTCGTGCCGATCCAGAGAACGCCCTTGCGGTCCTCCACGACGGCGCGCACGTACGTGTTGGGCAGCGGTCCCGGCAGAGGCAGCGGCGAAAGGTCGTCGCCGGAAAGAACGTCGACGCCCCCCTCCCCGCCCACGAGAACGGTGCCGTTGGCCCGGCGGGTGAGCGTGCGCACGTTGGAGAACGAGAGGCCCGTCTCGGGCTCGAAGACCACGACTTTGGGATCCGAGAGGCGCGTCACGCCGGTGTTCGAGCCCGCCCAGAGCGTGCCCTCGCGATCCTCGTAGAGGCACCTGATGAAGTTCGAGCGGAGCGCTCCGGCGCCGCGCTCGATGCGGTCGCCCTGGATGCGAACGAGACCGCCCGTGTCGGTGCCCACGAAGACGCCGCCGCCCCTCGCGGGAAGGAGCGACCAGATGAGGTCGACCGGCAGCCCCGAGCCCTTGCCGTAGGCCTTGCGCACGCCGTCCCTGTAGCTCGCGAGGCCGCCGTAGGCGCCCACCCAGAGGGTTCCGTCCTCCTCCTCGGCCAGCGCGGTGATGTTCGTGTGCGGCGATTCCTCTCCTGCGCCCGGAGAGCGCAGAACGCCGTTCGCGAGGAACAGGTGTCCCCGATCCTCCGTGCCGATCACGAGGCTTCCGTCGCGCCTCTCGAGAACGGCGCGCACCGCGCGGCCGTCGAGCGGCGCAGCTCCGGGGACCTTCTCGAGCAGGTTCCCGCGCAGGCGGACGAGGCCCTTGTCGGTGCCTGCGAGGATCGATCCGTCGCGGCATTTCCAGAGCGCGTAAACCGTCTTCCCCGGCAGGCCCTGCTCCGGCCCGAGCGTCCGGAAGCGGTCCCCTTCGAGAAGGGCGAGCCCGCCCCCGGCGGTGGCGGCGACGATGCGGCCCCGGGAATCCTCGGCCAGCGCGAAGATGCCGTTCGCGAGGAGGCCGGGAGCCGTCGACCGGTCGTACACGCGAACGTCGCGCCCGGAGTAGCGCACGAGGCCCTCGTACGTCGCGATGAAGACGTATCCGTCGGATCTCTGCAGCACCGCGTGAACGCTGTTCTGGGGAAGGCCCTCCTGGAGAACTCCCTGCCGCGCGTGCGCGAGAGGAGTCGAAGGGCTCAGCCCGGCGAGCTCGCGAGCGGCGAGAAGGAGAACGCCCACGAGAAGCACCGTCCGCAGCCGTGGCAGGTGCGAGGGCGGCACGCCCGGAGCCACACGCTGGGTTTCCCGGATCAGGCCGTCAGCCAGCCCCTGCGGAAGGACAGCGCGATGGCTTCCACCTGGCTGTGCACGTCGAGCTTTCGCAGGATGTTCTGGATGTGGTTGCGCACCGTGGCATGCGAAAGGTCGAGCCGCGCCGAGATGTTGAGCGCCGCGTAGCCGCTCGCGAGGAGCTCGAGGATCTCCGTCTCGCGCGCCGAGAGGGGACACACCGAGATCGTCACCACCTCGAGCGGCCGCCGGCCCGCCTGGGGCTTGCAGGCCTCACGGACACGACTCACGAGAGCGCCGAGCGCCTCGCCGGGGTCGGCGGTCAGGATGTGGATGAGGACCTCGAAGTCCGGCCCCGCGTGGGGAAACGGCACCGCGTGCACGGTGAGCGTCTTCCTCTCGTGCCCGCGGGTCTCCGCCTGGATCAGGAACGGCTGGGGCTCCTCCCCTTCGCCCACGGACTGCACCATGGGGCACTCGGCCACGCAATAGCGGTTGCCGAAGATGTCGCGGCCTCCCAGAGCATCGAAGCAGAAGCGGCCGAGCACCTGGTTCGCGGTGTGCCCGAGCATCCGCGAGGCGCCCTCGTTCCAGTAGATGATTCGGTCGTGCCGGTCGATCACGAAGGCCGGCACACCCGCGATTCTCTCGAGAACGTCTTCCGAAACAGGGTCGGCCAGCTCGGTCGTCACCATCCCATTATGTAGCGGCCGGCCGCGGGGTGGCCAGCCTTCGCCGGGCGGCCTCGGCGAGGGGTCTCACGGCGCAGTCCGAGATGTGGTCGTTCACGAGGCCCATCGCCTGCAGGAAGGCGTAGCACGTCGTGGGGCCCACGAAGCGGAAGCCCCTCTTCCGCAGGTCCTTCGAGAGCGCGACCGACTCCGGGGACGTGCTCCGGGCTCCCGGCTGCGCCGCGGTCTCGTACCTCCAGAAATACGCCGCGAGGGAGCCGAACTCCTTCTGGAGAGCCAGCGCGCACCGCGCGTTCCCCACCGCCGCCTCGATCTTGCCGCGGTGCCGCACGATTCCGGCGTCGAGGAGCAGCCGCTCGACGTCCGCGGGGGAGAAGCCCGCGACCGCCTCGAGCGCGAAGCCCGCGAACGCCGTCCGGAAGGCCTCGCGCTTCCTCAGGATCGTGATCCACGAGAGGCCCGACTGGAATCCCTCGAGGCAGAGCTTCTCGAAGAGCCTCACGTCGTCGGTCACCGGAAAGCCCCACTCCGTGTCGTGGTACGCGACGTAGAGGGGGTCCGTTCCGCACCAGGAGCATCGCTTCATGCGCGGATCATGATCGAGGCGCGAGAATGGAGCATGCCGACGCTCTCGAGACGCGCGCTCCTCTGGCAGATGGCGGCCCTGGGCCTCGCGCCGCACGCTTCACCGCTGCGCGCTGCGAAACCGAAGACGCCGAGCGACCCGTTCACGCTCGGGGTCGCGTCGGGCGCGCCGTCGCCCGACGGCTTCGTGCTCTGGACGCGCCTCGCGCCGAGACCGGCGGAACCGGGCGGCGGCCTCGATCCCGTGCCGCTCTCCGTCCGCTGGGAGGTGGCGTCGGACGAGCGCTTCACGAAGATCGAGGCGAAGGGCACGGCGTTCGCGGTGCCCGCGGAAGGGCACTCGGTGCACGTCGAGGTGGACCGGCTCGCCAGCGCACGCGGGTACTACTACCGATTCCTCCACGGCGACGCCGTGAGCCCGGTGGGCCGGACCCGCACCTCCCCCGCGGCGAACGAAAAGGCGGCGCGTCTGCGGTTCGGCGTCGCGTCGTGCCAGCACTACGAGCAGGGCTTCTTCGGCGCGCTCCGGCATGCCGCGGAATCGGACCTCGACCTCTTCGTGCATCTCGGCGACTACATCTACGAGTCGTCCTGGGGCGCCAGGCGCGACCGGCGGCACGCGGCGCCCGAGCCGTACACCGTCGACGACTACCGCATCCGCCACGCGCTCTACAAGTCCGACGCCGGGCTCCGCGCCGCGCATGCCGCGATGCCGTGGCTTTTCACCTGGGACGACCACGAGGTCGACAACGACTACGCCGGAGCGCGTTCGGAGTGGAAGGAGCCCGAGGCCTGGTTCCTCGAGCGGCGCATGAACGCCTATCGCGCCTGGTGGGAGCACCTGCCCGTGAGGCGGACGTCGTATCCCCTCGGCGGTCACGCGAGGATCTTCGGACGGCACGCCTTCGGCACGCTCGCGACGTTCCACGTGCTCGACGACCGGCAGTACCGCGACCCGCAGCCCTGCCCCCGCCCCGGCCGCGGCGGCTCGCGGATGATCGCGAGCAAGGACTGCGCGGACCTCGGCGACGCGAGCCGCACGCTCCTCGGCGAGCCGCAGGAGTCGTGGCTTTTCGACGGGCTCGCGCAGTCGAAGGCGAGCTGGAACCTCCTCGCGCAGCAGACGCTCGTGGCGCAGTTCGACCGGGACTACCGGAAGGGCAACGAGCAGATCTGGACGGACGGCTGGGACGGCTATCCGGCGGCGCGCGCGCGGCTGCTCGCGCACCTCGGCACGGCGAAGCCACGGAACCCGCTCTTCCTGGGAGGCGACGTGCATTCGTTCTGGGCCACCGAGCTGTCGACGAACGCGTGGGACCCGAAGGCTCCGGCCGTGGCCACCGAGCTCGTCGCGGGCTCGGTGACGGCGGAGTCGGGCTTCCCCGCGGGGATGGCCGCGAGCGCGCTCGCGAGCCATCCCCACGTGAAGCTCTGCGACGGCGAGCGCAACGGATACCTCCGCGTCGACCTCACGCCCGCGAGGGCCGAGGCCCGATTCCTGGCCGTCGTCGACAAGTTCGACGCGGCCACGAAGGTCGAGACGCTCGGCGCTTTCGCGATCGAAGACGGCCGCGCGGCCCTCGAGAAAACCTAGGCGCGGGGCTTCTTCTTCGCTGCCGGAGAGGGGGCCTTCCTTCGCACGGGCTTCGCGGGCGGCTCGTCCGGCGCTTCGGGCAGCTCCTCGATCCGGACCTCGACCGGGCCTTCGGCGAGCGCGACCGTCACGGTCCCAAGCGGGCCGGGCCGCGCCGTCTCGAGGTGAGCGGCGAGCGCGAGGCTCACGGCCTCCATGAGCCGGAGCTCGCGGGCGTCGGGACCGCGCAGCACGGGACGCGACTGGTTCTCGTCGAGCACGGCGAACGCCGGGTACGCCGCGGGACCCGCGATCTCGAACGCGTGCGTGCGAATCTCCTCGAGGAGGCCGGGGCGGACCTCCGACCTGGGCTCGAACGTCACGGCACAGTGGCTCGGAATGACCGCCTCGCGGCCCGCCTGGATCGACGCCACCGCCGAGAGGAAGCTCTCGAACGCCGGGACGCTCGGGAAGAGGAGGATCCCGTACTGCTCGCCGAGGTGTCCGAGCACGATCACCACGGCGTTGCCGAGCCCGAGGGCCGGTGACGACACCGTGAACGTTCCGTGGTCGGGGGCCACCTTCTTCCACGGGGCGGACCGATACAGCCGGGCGGCCGCGCGGTAGAGCGCCGCGACGGCTGCGGGCTCGACGCCCCTGGTGAAGTGGGTCGCCGGGACGGAATCCCCCTCGAAGCTCTCGGCCATCGCAGCGAGCGCTGCCGCGGTTTCCGGCGTCTCTCCGACGTAGACCTCGACTCCCGGGCCCACGGCCGCGCGCAGAGCGTCGGCGAGCTCCTCGGAGCCGGCGCGGATGCTGGCCGGAACATGGGGCTTTCCCGACATCGGCTTCCTCGTCGCCTCGCGGAAGCTGGCCGCGGCCTCCGCGAGCACCGTTCCGGGCCGTCCGATCCGGAAGCCCAGGATCTTGCCGTCGGTGTCGGCCCAGAGCAGCCCGTCGGGCTGGTAAGCCCCCGAGCCGTCGTCGATTCGCGCCGGAAACGGCGCGAGCTCGCAGACCCACTCACCGGATGCCGCCACCGGGGCCCTGGCCGCCATTCTCTTCGCCATCTCCCGCTCCTTTGCGGAGAGTACGAAACTCGCGGACCCTCGAACAGCGAGCCTCGGCCCGTCCGCCTGATGCGTTCGCATCATGGCCGGCCCCGGCCCTCCCTCGTGTAGCATCATCGTCATGAGACGCAATCTCAGTTGCTCCCCGATCGCGCTCCTCGGCCTCTCCGCGGGCGCGCTTTTCCTGACCTGGCCGGCCGTCGCCGGCACCGTCGCCGGCACCGTCGCGGGACGCATCGCGCGCGGCGGAGACCAGCCCGTGGCCGGCGCGTCCGTGACGCTGCGGGACGCCGGCGGGACCGTGAGCGCGGCGCGCGAGCGCTCCACGCGCACGGACGCCGAGGGCCGGTACCGGCTCGAGGGGATCCCCGGAGGCCGCAAGGACCTCGTCATCTCGGCCTCCGGATTCGCCATCGAGACGCGCGTTCTCGAGGTCGCCCGTGAGGGCGACACCGTCGCGGACGTCGCGCTCGTGCCGGGCGGATTCGCGGAGGAGATCCTCGTCTCGACGACCCGGCTGGCCGCCACGCCCGAGGCCGTCGAGAGAACGCCGGGCTCGGTCGAGGTCGTGGACGGGGAAGCGCTCGAGCGGAGCCACGTCGTCGACTTCTCCGAAGCGCTGCGCAAGGTCTCCGGCGTCACGGTGCGCGACGAGGAGGGCTTCGGCCTCCGGCCCAACATCGGAATCCGCGGGCTCAACCCCACGCGCTCCTCGAAAGTGCTCCTCCTCGAGGACGGCATTCCGCTCGCGTTCGCGCCGTATGGCGACAACGCGTCGTACTACCACCCGCCCATCGAGCGCTATCGCGAGATCGAGGTGCTGAAGGGCTCGGGGCAGATCGTCTACGGTCCGACGACCGTTGGCGGTGTCGTGAACTACCTCACGCCCGACCCGCCGGAGACGGCCGTCGCGACCGGCGCCTTCTCCCTGGGGAGCCGCGAGTTCGTGGACGCGCACGCCTCCTTCGGCACGACCCTCTCCGGCGTCGGCCTTCTCGTCGACGTGATGCGCAAGCAGGGGCAGGGCGCGCGGGAGGCCACCAAGAGCACCCTCGACGACGCGAACCTCAAGGCCACGGCCGCGCTCTCCGACCGGCAGTCGCTCGCGTTCCGCGCGTCGCTCTACCGCGAGCACTCGAACGTCACGTACTCGGGTCTCACCGAGGCCGAGTTCGCCGCCGATCCGAGGCAGAACCCGTTCGTGAACGACGACTTCCGCGGCTGGCGGGCCGGCGTGTCGCTCGCGCACGCCCTTCAGCTTTCGTCCTCCGCTTCCCTCTCGACCCGGCTCTACGGATCGCGGTTCTCGCGCGACTGGTGGCGCCAGTCCAGCAACTCCAGCCAGCGCCCGAACGACCGGTCGGACCCGGCTTGCGCCGGGATGCAGAACCTGAACACGACCTGCGGCAACGAGGGAAAGCTGCGCGACTATCTCGCGTGGGGGCTCGAGCCGCGGCTCTCCCTCGCGCACGATCTCCTGGGCGCGAAGCAGGAGCTCACCGCGGGCGTGAGGTTCCACGCCGAGGACCAGAACCGCGAGCAGCAGAACGGGGCGACGCCGGTCGCCCGCTCGGGCGTCCTCGTGGAGGACAACTCCCGAAAGAATCAGGCGTTCTCGGCGTTCGTGCAGGACCGCATCCTCTTCGGCGCGCTGACGGTCACACCCGGAATCCGTCTGGAGCGAATCCGCTACGAGCGCACGAACCGCCTCGCCCACGCGGGCGCCGGCGTGACCGGCTCGACCCGCGTGAACGCGTTCGTGCCCGGCCTCGGGCTCGCCTACCAGGCGGCGGAGGGCCTCACGCTCTTCGCCGGAATCCACCGAGGCTTCGCGCCGCCGCGCACCGAGGACATCATCGACAACACCACGGGAGGCGTCGTGGAGCTCGACCCCGAGCTGTCGTGGAACACCGAGCTCGGAGCCCGCGCGACGCTCGCCCACGGCGTGTCTCTGGGGCTCACGTTCTTTCGCATGGATTACGAGAACCAGGTCGTGCCGGCGAGCGTCGCCGGCGGCGCGGGGGCGACGCTCACCAACGGCGGCGAGACGCTCCATCAGGGACTCGAGCTCTCCGCGCGGGTCGACGTCGCGCCTCTCCTCGGCACGGTGCACGACGTATACCTGCGCGGCGCGTTCACCTGGCTTCCCACCGCCGAGTTCCGCGGAACGCGCACGAGCTCGCTCCCGGGTGCGGGCGGCGTGAGCGTGAGCGGAAACCGGCTCCCGTACGCGCCGGAGGCGCTCCTCACGGCGGCGCTCGGTTACGCGCATCCGGCAGGCCCGTACGTACAGGTCGAGAGCGTCCACCAGAGCGCGCAGTTCGGTGACGATCTGAACTCCCGCACGCCGTCGGCCGACGGCCAGCGCGGCCTCATCCCCTCGTCGACGACGTGGAATGCGAGCGCCGGCGTGAAGCTCGCGCGCCCCGGCCTCGACCTCTTCGTCACGGTGA
>JAEUQS010000703.1 GCA_016789625.1 Acidobacteriota bacterium
ACGGATGCGGCGGTACACGAAAGAGACCTTGAGTCGCCACAAGAAAGGGCGACGGGTCGAAAGGTGAAGAGGATGGCGAAGAAGACGGCATTCATGACGTGGATCGACGCGGAGCTTCAGGCGGATCCGAAGCTCGCGCGCGAAGTGGAGGAGTTGATCAACGAGATGAAGATCGAGCAGGAGATCGTGGCCCTGCGCGAGAAGCGGGGCCTCTCTCAGCGAGACTTCGCCGAGCGGCTCGGAACAAGTCAGCCGTACGTGGCGAAGCTCGAGTCGGGACGGATCAAGAACCTCGGCCTCAAGACGCTCATGAAGTGCGCCACGGCTCTCGATGCCACGCTCAGCGTGCGTCTCCTGCCCCGCGTCGCTCCGGCGAAGGCCAGGAAAGTCGCCACGCGTCCGGCCAAGGCGCCATCTGCCCGCCGTGCGCTGCGGCACCCGAGCTGAGCTGCCGAGCGCGGTCGGATCGCCGTTTCCTGTGTCCGGCAAGGCTCTGGACGCCCGCGGCGCCACGGAAGACGAGATCCTGCGCGACTTCGCCAAGTTCGAAAGTCCGTCTCGGAGAGCCCACACCGCCTCGAGCGGCATGGCCGTCGTCCACTCGCTCAGGACCAAGGCAGCAGAAGGGCAGAAGATGGCGCCCGATGACCAAGCACGACGACTTCGAGGCCGTTGGCTTCATCCGACGACGGAGAAGCCGTGATGAATGCTGACGCCCGGGGACTCAAGCTCCGCCTCGTGCTCCTGACTCTCGCCCTGTACGTCCCGCTGATCCTCCTCTTCACGTTCGCGACGAACGCACACGACTACTTCCTCCGTCTCCAGGCCCTCGGGGCCACTCCCATCCTCACGATCCAGTTCACCATCCCCGTCATGGGCGGTGATCCTCACGGCCCCGGCGGCTTCGACCGCGGGCACTCTCCGGTGTTCTTCGCGTTCTGGGGACTCCTCTTCGCGGGTCCCGCGCTCGTGTCCGTCTGGGTGTCCCGTGCGCGCGACCGCACCACGGCCGTCGAGTGGGCGGTCCAGGGCCTCTTCGGCTACGGCATCGTCGCGGCGAGCCTCCTGCTCCTCCTCGTGGTGGGCGCGCTGGTGCCGTTCCTCTGACGTCCCTTGCCGCCAGGAGCCGTGCTACGGTTTCCCGGTGACGGAACTTCTCACCCCGAGGCTCCTGCTGCGGCCCTTTCACCCCGACGACTTCGAAGCGCATGCCCGCATCTGTGGCGACGCCGAGGTGATGAAGTACATCCGCGCGGGCGCCCTCTCTCGCGAGGATTCCTGGTGGCAGCTCGCGAGGTACCTCGGACACTGGCAGCTCCGCGGCTACGGATGCTGGGCCGTCGTCGAACGGTCCTCGTCGGCGCTCATCGGCCACCTCGGCTTCTTCCACGCGGAAGGTGGCCATGGCCTCGAGTTCGGCTGGGCTCTCGCACGGGAAGCCTGGGGCAGGGGCTACGCCCTCGAAGGCACGCTCGCGGCGAAGGAACACGGGTTCTCGGTTCTCGGTTTCACGAAGCTCCTGTGCCTGATCCGGCCGGAGAACGAGCGTTCTCTCAGGCTGGCGGAGCGGCTCGGGGCTGAAGCCGCCGGCGAGACGATCGACGAGAAAGGGGAGCGCCTCCTCGTCCGTTCGCTACGGCCGATCCCTGGGTCCTGACCGGCCGCCGCGTTTCAGCCCCGCGCCGAGTACCAGTCGAGAACCCGGAGCGCCCGAAGCGTGTTGAAGCGGCTCGGCTCACCCACCGCTCCTTCGAGATCGGAATGGACCGAGTCCCGCTGAGGCTCGCCGATCGCCCAACGGCCGTCCGGCTGCCTCGCCTCCACCACGAGCGCCACGGCCTCGGCGACCCGCTCGTCCGGCTGCACGCCCGCGCGGCGCAGATGGTCCAGGCCCCTCAGCACGTCGTACTGCCACGTGAACGGAAACGTGAACCGGGTCCAGCGAGGCTCGATCACCTCGCCCGTCGACAGCTTCCGGAACAGCCGCCGCTCCAGCAGGTACTCCTGTCCCCGCCTTCGCGCGTCCGTCACCGCGGGCGTCGCGCCTCGCGCGTTCTCGTACTCCAGGAGGCCGCCGAGAACGCAGAGCGTCGTGTGGAACGAGGAACGCACGGAGCCACGCTCCGCCTCGCAGTTCCAGCCGCCGTCTTCGAGCTGCTCGCCGAGCAGGCGGTCCACCAGCCGATCGCTCGCGTACCCGAAATACGCGCCGAGCGTGAGTGCCCCGCCGTTGATGCACGGCTCGACCTCGCCCTCGAAGAACGGCGAGCTGCCGAACTCCTCGCCCCAGTCGACGTTCTCGTGTACCAGACCCACGGCCTTCTTCACGCGCTCGCTCTCGGGGTCCGCACCCAGGTCACGCAGGAGCAGCAGCGTGTAGAGGTTGGATTGCCAACGCTGCAAGGCAACGCCATCGCCCCAGTTGCCGTCGGGCACTTGGAGGTCGAGGAGCCGGGCGCCCCAGCCTTCCGTGGCGACCTTCGAGCGCTCAGCGGCAACCGTCTCATCGGATGCGTCGGTGAGATCGCGCAGTACCTGAAAGCGAATCGAGGGGTCGGAGTCGAGCAGCCAGTCGGTGACCGTCTTCCGTTCCGGCGGTGTGGGAGGACTCGGCATTCGTGGGTTCTCCTATTTCTGGGTTTTACCCGAACGACACGACGGCGATCTGGTCCCTTCCGTATCATGCACAAGGGCCAGCAGACTTCCGAAAGATGTTTCAACTCAGGGTTTCCATCGGCGCCGCGATCGTCGTGCTCTACGCCCTCGGTGCGGGGGCCGCGCCGCCACGCGCTCCCAAGGCAATGCCCACGCCAGCTCCGGAGGCCGTGAACCCCGACGAGCCGCCGAATGACGAGGTGGTGAAGCTCTTGATGGATCCGAACGCCCGCGGCACGGGGCCCGCCTTTTCGGCCGCGAGAGCCGTGGCGCTCGCGCGGGGCGACGATCGGAAGTGGCACCAGCTCCTGCGCCGCGAGGCCCTGTCCGC
>JAEUQS010000726.1 GCA_016789625.1 Acidobacteriota bacterium
CCCACGAACACGACGGGACGTTCCCGGATCATCCCCACCTGGACGAGCTGCCACGTCATGAAGCTCTCGAGCGCGGTGCCGATACCACCCGGAAACACGATGAACGCCTGCGACATCCGCACGAAGTGGTGGAGCCGCGAGAAGAACGTCCGATGGGCCGTGATGCGGTCGAGGTACGGGTTGGGTCCCTCCTCGAGGTGCGGGAGCTCGATGGTCAGCCCGATGGAGCGGATTCGGCCCGTGGGATCGCCGGCCTTCGCGCCTTCGTTCGCGGCCGCCATGAGGCCCGGGCCGCCACCGGTCACGATGTCGCACCCGAGCTGCGCGAGCCGCGCGGCGGTGTCTCTCACGTCGGCATAGAGAGGGCCGTCGGGCGTGATCCGCGCGCTGCCGAAGATGGTGGCGCGGAAGAACTGGCTCTCTTCGGGCTGAAGGTGCTCGAGATCCTCGATGGTGGCCCAGAGGTTTACGATGATGCGATCGATGGCGCGAGCGGCGTCCTCGCTCGACGGGGGGCGGTACGTCACGTCGGCGCCGTCTACCGCTCGGTCGAGACCCAGGCGCTGAACGCTTCGGACAGAACGCCCGCGCTCGTGATCGCATGGACGCGATAGAAATACCGCCGTCCCGGAAGGGCCTCGCGATCGATGACGTGGTAGGCGAACCCCGAGGCGGACGACTCGCTCGTGGGAACGAGCTCGCGGGATTCCACCGCAAGGGTGCCGTCCGGCCCCTCGGAAAGGCGGGAGACCGAGAACGCCAGGAGGTCGCGGTGCGCCCGGGTTCTCCAGGCGATCTGCACGGCGCCGTCGGTCCAGGCGGCCGAGGACGCGCCCATCGAAACGGGGTATCCCGCCACGCGCGAAAGCCGGAGCGCCGGGGCTCCCTCTTCGCTGGCGCCCCCGCTCACGAGAACCAGCGAAAGCCGCGAGACTCCGGAGACGGGGAGCAGCAACGGGCGATCCGACGGAACGGTCGCCGCATCGTATTCCCCGCCCGCTCCCCGGTACTCCACGATGGCGCTCGCCGTGGCGTCGCCCGAGAGCGACAGCTCCACCCCTCCGTGCTCCTCCTCGCCGCTCCGGAACGTGGCACGGCGAAAGCCCAGCGCCGCGGGGGCCACGAGGAGCGTGTCTGCGAGGGGCTCGCCCCGATCCAGGACGCTGGCCCCCGGGACGGCCTCCGTGAGGGCTTCCGCGAGAAGGGCGGCGAGCGAGAGCCCCGAGCGCCGGGCGACCTCGCCGAAGAACCCCTCGGCCCGGGCGTCGGGCTTCCAGGAGTTCTCCTCCCACGCGGCACGGATGTCGGCGAGACCCGACGGCAGCCGAGAGACGCAGAATGCGAGAAAGGCCGCGGCCGTCGCCGGTGTGCGGAGCGAGCCCGACTCCCCGAGCAGGGCGGGATGACGGGCCGCGGCGCTGCCGGAAAAGCCCAACGCATCGAGCGTCATCGCGCCCGCGATCCCTTCGATGAGCCAGCCGTCGGCGCGTCCATCGTCCACGGGGCCCGCGGCCCGCCGAAGCGCCAGAACGTAAGCGAGGTGCTGGACCTCCGCGGCGACCGATTCAGACGTCCGGCCCGTCGCGTCCACCCCCAGCACGGGCCTCACGAGCTTCG
>JAEUQS010000736.1 GCA_016789625.1 Acidobacteriota bacterium
CGGATGAGCTCCTGCCGCTTGACCTTGTACTCGGCCTCCGTCAGCGTGCCCGCGGCAAACAGCCGCTCGACGTCTTTCAGGCGCTCCTCCGCCGTGCGGACGGGAACCACGGACGCCGCGCTCCCCGCCGCGGCGGCCCGACGCGTGAACACGGCGTTGCGGAAGGCCTCCGGATTCTGGATGCGGCGGAAGACCACCGGGCCCTCCTCGCTCGCCGAATCGATGGCCACGTCGCCGTAGGACAGCCAGCGGCCCCACAGCGTTGCCACGAGCCTCAGGTCCTGCACCTTGTCGAACGGAATCTGGGAGACCCGCCGCGTGAGGACGCCCGTCTTCTTGATGATGCGGAGCGACGTGACCGCGAACTCGTCGAACGAGTCCACGATCGCGCGGAGGGCGAGAGCCACGAGCCCCACGAGCGCGAGCACGCCGCCCACGGCGAGGAGGATCCCGGGGGAGGCCGTGCCCGCGGGGAGCACGAGGGCTCCCACGGCGATGAGGCCGCCGAGGACGACGCCCAACGCGCCGGGCAGGAAGCGCACGGGGTGATAGACCGGCCGGAGGAGGACGGTTTCTCCCGGCATCAGGTTCTTCGTCACGTATCCCATGCGGCCTCCAATGCCTTTCTTCTCAGAGCGGCTTCGACTGCGCCGGCTTCTTCTCCTCGAACGTGACGAGGAGGTCGGCCATGTCGTCGGCGTGCTCTTCCTCCTGCGCCAGGATCACCTCGAGCATGCGCCTCGTGGTGGAGTCGTCGCCGCCGATGTAGCGGATCATCTCGCTGTACGACTCGACCGCGATCCGCTCGGCCACGAGGTTCTCGCGGATCATGTCGGTGAGGCTCTCCCCCTCGACGTACTCGGTGTGGCTCCGCGAGAGGAGGCCCTCCGGGTTCAGGTTGGGAGCGCCGCCGAGCTGACGGATGCGCACGGCGAGCTGGTCCGCGTGCTCCTGCTCCTCGTTCGCGTGCTCGAGGAACTCGGCGGAGACCGCCTGGGCGTGGATGCCCGTGGCCATGAAGTAGTGCCGCTTGTAGCGCAGGACGCAGACGATCTCGGTGGCGAGCGCGATGTTCAGGAGCTTGATGACGGCCTCACGATCGGCTTTGTAGCCGGGCGTCACCGCCCCTTCCTCGATCTCCCTGCGGGCGCGCTCGCGGAGCTCGGTGACGTCGGAGAGGAAGCTGCTCGCTGTCGGGGTCTTCGTTTCTTTTGTCATGCCTCTGGTAAAGCACGCCGCGTACCAAGGAAAAAGGTCCGGCACTTCCTGCACCGCTCGCATGGAAAGTGTTCCTTGAACCCCCTGCATTCCGTGGCTCCTGCCTGCTCTGCGGCGACTGCTGGTTTCGGGGTTCGAAAAGGGAGAGGGGAGCCTTCCGGCTCCCCTCTTCGCGTGTGGATGAGGCGTTCTCCGCCCCCGTACTAGCGGCGGCCGCGGGCCCGTTCCCACGCGTCGCGCACGGCGTGCTTGGCTTCCTCCCACGTGGAGGTCTCCTTGCGCGCGGCCCAGCGGGCCTCGAGGTCGCGCTCGTGCTCGTCGAACGTCTTCACCTCGGGAGCGCTGGCGGCCGACTCCCAGCCGAAGCGGTAGGCGGACTCGTACGTGTCGAACGTGGTGCCGGAGCGGTAGTACGGACGCGACGTGTAGTTCTCGCGCCAGTAGACGGCCTCGGCGGTGGGGTCGATGGCCTCGCCGGCCGCATGGCCCGCGACGGCGCCCGCGACGGCGCCGGCCACGGCACCCACGACGGCACCGATGGGACCTCCGATGACGGCTCCCGCGGCCGCGCCCAGCGCAGCGCCACCGCTGCCGCCGACGGCGGTGCCAACGGGATGCGAGCCCGGCTCACCGGTGAGGGGATCGCGGTTGAGATCGGTGGTCTCGGGGGGCGTGACGACGGTGACGACTTCAGACATTCACGTCTCCTCTTACGTTTCAGGTTCGGTCTAGACCGGCTCGGCTTCGGGGGTTTCGAGTTCCTGGGTCTTCCTGCGCTCGAGGTAGGCCCAGCCCGCGAAGGCCGCGGCGCCGAGGAGTCCGAGCGCGAGCAGCGGACCCTTCGAGCTCTGCCAGCGGGGCTTCACGAAGCCCATGTTCTCGGCGGCCCGCCGAAGCCTGCGGGGGGCGTCGCTCTCGAGGAATTCGAGGGCGCTCTCGACGCCGCTGCGGATGCTTTCCGCGTGCTGATGAAGCTTCTTCTCGATCATGGGTTCCTCCTGTTGCGGCCTCACGCCTTGCGAGCGCTCGTGACGAGGAGGGCGATGCCGCCCAACCCGGCCACGAGGCCCACGATCGTGGGAATCGGAAACGTGCGCGTTTTCTCGGCCGAGATGTCGATGGGGCCGAGATCCACGACCTTCTCCTTCGTCGTCACGCTGACGGCCGGCACGATGAGCGCGGCGGCCCCGAGCACGAGAAGGATCAGACCGGCGATGAAGTTCGTTCGCTTGTCCATGTGTCGTCCCTCGTCAGATGGGCCGTCGGCCCTGGATGACGCGAATCAGGACGACGACGATCGCGACGACGAGGAGGATGTGAATGAACCCTCCGAGCGTGTAGGACGTCACCATTCCCAGCAGCCACATGACGAGCAGGATCACGAAAATGGTCCAGAGCATGGGACCCCTCCTCTTCGGCTTCGTTTCTTCTCCGCCCGGCTTCCGGGCGAGGTGCCGATCTGAGAATCCCTAGCGCAAGCGCCGTGCCGCGGTGGGCGCGGGATTTCCGTGCTTCCCTCGCGCCTTCGGGGAGGAATCTCCAAAACGGAGAGCAGGAATTACCAGGCCGGGGCTGGCGTGAGGCCGATCGGCGGGCCGCTGAGCGACCTGTGGTGCTGCGCATCACCAACGAGCCGCCCGCGAGCCCCCGGCCGGGGCCGGAATGCCGGTTGCAACGGACCTTTCGGGCGCGGATCGGATCGCCGGCGCCCGGGAGGCCTGAATGTCCAAGACGCTTTCTCTCGCGGCCCGGATCGCCCTTCCCACCCTTTCGGTTTTCGCTCTGGAACTCGGCGCGCTCGCCTGCCCGCCCGAGGGATCCTCGATTCCCGGATTCCGCTACGTCGGCGGAACCCACGGCGCCGGCCGCACCATTACTTATGCGTGGGACGCGCCGTCGGGTGCGCCCGCGGGGGCCGTCTACGAGATCCTCCAGGCCGAGTCGCGCGACTACTGCGTCGCGCCCGGCGAGGCCCGCGTGGTGGGCGAGACGACCGCGCTCACGGCTCTCGTCACGCTGCCCGCGAACGACCGGGTGTACGAGACCTCCGTGCGCCTCAAGGACTGTCCGGCGGTCACCAGCCCGCGTTACGTGGACGATTCGTTCGTCACCCCGGCCAAGGCGCCCGTGCTCTCGGCGCAGGCCTCGGGCGCGAACACCCTCACGCTCACCCTGGTGATGAACGACGCCACGGCTCTCAACGTGGGCCTCGAGCGGGCGCCCGCGGGCCAGGGCTTCACCGAGATCGCGATGCTCAAGGCCGACGCGCTCTGCGCGAACGGCGGCCGGCTCACGTGGCCCGACACGGGCCTCCCGAAGGGCACGTACCGCTACCGCGCGTTCTCGCTGAACCAGGGGACGGGCGTGCGTACGTACAGCCGCGAGGTGTCGGGCGACATCATCGAGGGCGAGGCCGCACCCACCATCGTCTCCTTCCGGGCCTCCAGCGCGACCGTCGTGCGCGGCCTCGCGACGACGCTCTCGTGGAACGTCGACGGCGCCTCACGGGTCTCTCTCGAGCCCGGCCTGGGCTCCGTGTCCCCCGACGGCTCGGTGGCCGTGACGCCCACCCAGCCCACCCGCTACACGCTCGTGGCCGAGGGCGCGGGCGGAACGGCCTCGCGCGAGGTGTACCTCTCGGTGGTGGATCCCTCGCCCACGGCCTTCCGGAACGTGGTGCCCGTGATCGTTTCGGCAGCGGGCCTTTCGGGCGCGCAGTGGCGCACGTCGCTGCAGATCGCGAATCCCGGCGAGGACCCGGTGATCAGCCGCCTCTCGTTCCAGCCCGCGGACGGCTCGGCGCCCCGCTCGCTGCAGCTCACGCTGGGCGCGTACCAGACGGTCTCCCTCGACAACGTGGCCGGCGATCTCGGCGTCACGGGCCATGGGCGCCTCGACGTCGACTCCTCGCTGCGCGTCCTGACCGTCGCGCGGATCGAGAACGTCGCGTCCGAAGGCACCACCGGCGCATCCCTGGAAGCCCAGAGCCGCGAAAGCGCTCTCGCCACCGGTGAGCAGGGCTACCTCGTGGCTCCCGGGGATCCCCGCAAGCGCGTGTCGCTCGGCATCGTCGCGCTCGACGCGAACGTGAGCGTGAGCGTCCTCGTGCGCGATACGCGGGGCTCCGTGGTCGTCGAGAAGGAGATCGCTCTCGCGCAGGGCACTCTCGTGCAGAAGCCGTTCGAGGAGCTCCTCGGCGTGCGGCCGGCCCCCGGCCAGAGCCTCCTCGTCTCCGTGAAGCAGGGCCCGGCCTTCGTGTACCTCACGGCAGCGGACCCGGAAACGAACGACCCGTCCATCGAGCTCGCGCGCCCGCTCCGGTAGAGCGGGGCTCCGGGATCGCCGGTCTTTGCTAGAGTCCGTGGCATGCTGGACGTTCGGCTTCCGGAATTCTCGTTCGCGATCTCCCTCTACGTGTGGTACCGCGACCTCGACGCGATGGGTCACGTGAACAACGCCACGTACTTCCAGTACTTCGAGCAGGCCCGCACCCGCTACTGGCTCTCGCTCATGGCCGGGGCGGCCCACCCGAACCCCGTTCTCGCGGCGGTGGGCACTCCGGTGGAGCACGACGTCGCCAAGCTCGGGATCATCGTGGTGCACGCCGAATGCGACTACGTTTCCCCCGCGCGCCTCGGCGAGGGGCTCCTCGTGGGGGTGAAGCTCACGGAGATCCGCAGGAAGTCGTTCGTCCTCGACTACAAGATCGTCTCGAGCGAGAAGACCGGCAGCGAGACGGACTCGCGCCTCGTGGCCACGGGGAAAACGGTGCAGGCGCTCTACGACTACGCCAAGGCCAAGACGCTGCCGTTCTCCGAGGATCTCAAGAAGAAGATCGAGGCCCGCGAAGGCACGATCAAGTACACCGACACCAAGGACTGACCGAAGGATGGCGCCGCGTCCGCTCGCCGCGAGCGAGGCCGCCGTCCACGAGGCCGCGGTCGCGCTGCGCCGCCGCATCCACAAGGATCCCGAGACCGCGTTCGAGGAGCAGGGAACCGCGGCTCTCGTGGAAGAGCGCATGCTCGAGCGCGGCTTCACGGTG
>JAEUQS010000770.1 GCA_016789625.1 Acidobacteriota bacterium
CGGGACCGATCGCCAATCCCGCAACGCGAGCGTCAAGCGCGTTCTCGCCTGGATCCTCTTCGCGAACTGGGTGGTGGCTTTCGCCAAGATCGGCATGGGCGCGGCCTCGGGCTCGGCGGCGGTGCTGGCCGACGGCATCCACTCCCTCGTGGACGGGGCGTCCAACGTCCTCGGCCTCGTGGCCATGTCCGTCGCGTCCCGCCCGCCCGACGAAGACCACCCCTACGGCCACGCCAAGTTCGAGGCGCTCGCCTCGCTCGGCATCGGCGTCCTCATCGGCGGCGCGCTCCTCCAGCTGGCCGAGATCGCGATCTCCTCGCTCCTCAGGAACGCTCACCCGAGGGCCACGCCCGCGATGGCCGCGGTGATGATAGGAACGCTGGTCGTGAACGTCGCCGTCACCGTGGTCGAGCACCGCTACGGCAAGAAGCTCGGCTCCAGCCTCCTCGTGGCCGACGCCCAGCACACGCTCTCGGACGTGGGCGTGACCCTCTCGGTGCTGGCCGCGCTCCTCTTCGTGCACCTCGGGTTCCCCCGTGCCGACGCGCTGGTCGCCCTGTTCGTGCTCGGTATCGTCGGCTGGGTGGCTTTCGGCATCCTGAAGCACAGCACCGGAATCCTCTCGGACACGACCCGCATTCCCCCGGAGGCCCTCGAGAGGGAGGCCGTGAGCCTCGAAGGGGTTCTCTCCTGCCGGAGCGCCCGCAGCCGCGGCCTGCCCGACGCAGTTTTCATCGACCTCGCGATCGGCGTCGACCCCGCCCTGCCCACGCGCGACGCCCACGAGGTCGCCCACCGCGTGGAGGCGCATCTCGTGGCCCGTTTTCCCGAGGTCGTGGACGTCGTCGTGCACGTCGAGCCCTTTGAAAGTCCTGGCAGTCCGGCGGAACTGCCCGGACAGGGATAATCCAGCGCGTGAGTCGGGAAGGACAGAAGCTCGGTCGCTACAAGCTCGTACGGAGAAAGGGCGCCGGAGGAATGGCCGAGGTCTGGGAGGCCTACGACGAGGTGCTCGACCGCACCGTCGCCGTGAAGGTCATCGGCGTCTCGATCGCGGGGGAGAAGGAGTTCCGCGACCGCTTCCTCAGAGAGGCCCGGCTCGCGGCCAAGCTCGAGCACAAGAACATCCTCCCCATCTACGACTTCGGCATGCAGGAGGACACGGCCTACCTCGTCATGCCGCTCCTCCCGGGCGGCACGCTCAAGGAACGGCTCCAGCAGCCGCTCACGCCCGAGGACGTCATCGACATCCTGGCGTCCATCGGCGCGGCGCTCGACCACGCGCACGAGAGCGGGATCCTGCACCGCGACGTGAAACCCTCGAACGTGCTCGTCGACAAGGCCGGCCACCTCCTCCTCGCGGACTTCGGGCTGGCCAAGGCGACGGAAGGCACGTCGGGCCTCACCATGACGGGCGCGATCCTCGGGACGCCTCTCTACATGCCGCCGGAGCAGGCCGCGGGCCTCCCCGTGGACTCCCGGGCCGATCAGTACTCCCTCGGCGTCATCGCGTACCAGGTG
>JAEUQS010000799.1 GCA_016789625.1 Acidobacteriota bacterium
AGCGTCCGGCGAGGGGCAGGAGCTCGGCTTTCTGCAGCATGGAAACCGAGAGGCCGCAGACCACGAAAAGGATCGCGGTGACGAGCGCATCCACGAGGAGCCAAGGCGAGCGGGACCTCCAGGCGACGCTCAGGGCCTGGACGACGAGCGCGACGAGCGGCGTCACGAGGAACGTGAGAAGCCACAGCTCGGGCTCGCTGGGAAGCCCGTCCAGGAGCCACGTGGGGGCGGCCACCAGCGCGCCCGTCCCGATCGCGAGCGCCACCACGGCGAGCATCTTTCCGAAGAAGAGGGCCCGAGAGGGAATGGGGCGGGCGAGGAAGAACGCGAGCCGCCCGCTCGGGGAGTCCGCGTCGAGCGTGATCGCGCCGAGGGCGATGGACGTGATCAGCGCGAAAGCGGCCGTGAGGAACCAGGCCGTCCATTCACGGGTGTCCCGGGCGTTCGATCCGGACGCCAGGAACAGCGCGGTCGCGGGCGGGAACAGAGAGGCAAAGGCCGCGGCGACGAGCATGTTTCGCCGTTCCCGGATCTCCCTGCCGAAGACGAGAGCGAGAGCGTTCACGCGATGAGCGTTCACGAGAGGACCTCCTTTTCGGTCACGGCGAGGAAGATCTCCTCGAGGGAGAGGGGTGCGATCTCGGGCCTCGTCGCGCTGCCGAGGACCGCGTCCTCGTCGTAGGCGGTGACGACGGCCTCGACGGCGCCGAGGGAGCGGGCGACGCGGGACGGCCGGAAGGGCGCCAGCGTGGGCGCGAGCGCAGCGGCGTCTCCGGCCTCGCGCGGAAAGCGGAGCCTTCGGAAGCGCGTCTTGAGGGCTTCCATCTCTTCGAAGAGCACGAGGCGACCTTCCTTGAGGATTCCCACGCGGTCGGCCATCCCCTCCACGCCCGCGAGGTCGTGCGTCGTGAGGAGAATCGTCGTCCGGCGATCGGACAGCTCGTCCACGAGCTCCTCGAAGACCGCCTTGCGGGCCGCGACGTCCAGCCCGAGCGTGGGATCGTCGAGCACGAGGAGGTCTGGCTGAGGGGCCAGAGCGAGCGCGAGCATCACCTGGGCCTTCTGCCCCTTCGACAGCGCTCCGAAAGGCGCGCCGGCCGGCACGTCGAAGCGGGCCAGCCTCTTCGCGAACGAGGTGTCGTCCCAGCGGGGGTAGAGGGGCGCGCTGAATGCGGCGAGGGCGAGCGCCGACATCGAAGGAGGCGCGTCCGGCTCCTCGGGGACGACGCCGATCCGGGCCATGAGCGCGGCGCGCTTCTCGAACGCCGGATCGCCGAACAGGGAGATGCTGCCCGTCTCGGGCCGGCGCTGGCCGAGCAGACAGCGAATGAGAGACGACTTGCCCGCGCCGTTCCGTCCCAGAAGCGCGGTGACGGAGCCCTGCGGAACGAAGACGGAGACGGCGTCGAGAGCGACCTTCGGGCCGTAGCGGACGGTGAGGTTTCGTATGTCGACGGGATTGAGGGCGTCAGCCACGACCGTCTCCTTTCAGCTGCTGGTAGGCCGTTCGCGCGGTCTCGGAGGTCTCCTCCTCGGAGGCACCGAGGGTCACCGCGACGCTCGCGTAGCGCAGCGCGGCTTCCGTGATCGCCTTCGTGCGGACCTTCGCCCCGAGAGCCGGGGGCGCGTCGGCGACGAACGTGCCTTCGCCTCGCCGGACGTGGAGGATTCCCGCATCGGTGAGGCGCTGGTAGGCCTTGGCCGCGGTCGCGGGGTTGATCCGGAGATCCCGCGCGAGCTCGCGCACCGAGGGGACGACTTCTCCGGGAAGCAGAGCGCCGGAAGCGACGAGGCGGCGTACGCCGTCCTCGAGCTGCTTCCAGATGGGGACCGCATCGCGGGGGTCGACGTGGAGCTTCGTCATGCGTCGCTCCCGGGGCTTGTGTTCTGGTGTATCACAGCACTGATACAGTAGGTCCGGAACACGGCCCCGTCAAGGGTCGGCCTGAAAAAAGGGGGTTACCTCGTCCGGCGAAGGTTGTCGAACGCCAGGAGGTCCGACAGGAACTTCGGCAGGATCGAGAGCGGCAGCTGGGTGGCCTTGTCGCTCTTGGCGTTCGCGGGATCGTCGTGGACCTCGAAGAAGTATCCGTCGACGCCCACGGCCGCGGCCGCGCGCGCCAGGGCCGGCGCGTACTCGCGCGAGCCGCCCGTCTCGGTGCCGAGGCCGCCCGGGAGCTGCAGGGAGTGCGTGGCGTCGTAGATCACGGGGACGCCCAGGGACCGCATCATCGGGAGCCCGCGGAAGTCCACCACGAGGTTGTGGTAGCCGAAACTCGTGCCGCGCTCGCAGAGCGTGACGTTGCCGTTTCCCACGCTCCGGCATTTGTCGACGATCTGCTTGCAGTCGTCGGGCGCGAGGAACTGGCCCTTCTTCACGTTCAGGGCCTTGCCCGTTCGCGCGGCCGCGAGGATGAGATCCGTCTGCCGGCAGAGGAACGCGGGAATCTGGAGCACGTCGGCCACCTCGGCCGCCAGCTCGCACTGTTCGGGCTCGTGGATGTCGGTGAGGATCGGGAGGTCCAGTTTCTCCTTCACGAACGACAGGATGTCGAGGCCCTTCTCGATTCCGGGTCCCCGGAACGACGCGCCGGCGGACCGGTTCGCCTTGTCGAACGACGACTTGTAGACGAGACGGTCGGCGACGCCCTGCCCCGTGAAGACGTCCTTGATGGCCTTGGCCATCTTCAGCGCGTGCTGCTTCGATTCGATGACGCAGGGTCCCACGAAGAACACCGGCTTGCAGTCGTCGCCGGCCGAGAGGTACGGAGTGATCGACGCGAAGACGCGGTCCTTCTTCGCGGCCATCAATCCGCGGCCTCGGTCACCGCATTCACGGCGCTCCGGTCCACGCGCTCGTAGTAGTAGAGGCGCTTGGTGGCGTCGAGCGGCCAGCCGTTGACGCGCCCCACGCGGTACACGGCGGCGTCGCCGGGAAAGGCGATGCGCTCGTCGACGGCCGCGGCGCCCTCGGGCAGGAGCAGGTTGCCCCAGGTGTCGCCGAGCTGTCCGACCCGGTCCTCGACGCGCATCGTCGTGGGCGCGGCGCGCCCGGCTTCCTTCGCGCTCACGCGGTCTCCCCGTTGGGCGTCACGAGCACGGCGGGAACCGTGATGCCCGGGCTCGAGATCGTCCGCTGCGACTCCGTGCGCGCGTGCTTGTGGGCGCGGGCGGCGCGCACGAAATCGCGGAACAGCGGATGCGGCGCGCTGGGCTTGGAGCGGAACTCGGGATGGAACTGGCAGCCCAGGAACCAGGGATGCCCGGGCATCTCGACGATCTCGATGAACTTGCGGTCGGGGGAGACCCCGGTGAACGCCAGGCCCGCCCGCGCGAGCGGCTCGAGATACTCCTGGTTCACCTCGTAGCGGTGACGATGCCGCTCGTAGACCTGCTCCTCGCCGTAGGCCCGCCGCGCGAGCGACCCCTCGAGGAGATCGCACGGATAGCGTCCCAGGCGCATCGTGCCGCCGAGCGCCTCGACGCCGATGAGGTCCCTCAGCATGTAGATGACCTTGTGCGGCGCGTTCTGGTCGAACTCGGTGGAGTTCGCGCTCGCGAGCCCGGCGACGTGACGCGCGAGCTCGATGACGGCGCACTGCATGCCGAGGCAGATGCCGAAGAACGGGATCCGCTTCTCCCTCGCGAAGCGGATCGCGCGGAGCTTGCCCTCGATGCCGCGCTTGCCGAAGCCCGGTCCCACGAGGATGCCGTCGGCCCGCGCGAGGACGTCGGGGAAGCCCGGCGTCTCGAGCTCCTCGGAGTCGACGAACGCGATCTTCACGCGCACGTTGTTCGCGATGCCGCCGTGGACGAGCGCCTCGTTGAGCGACTTGTAGCTGTCCCCGAGCTGCACGTACTTGCCGACGAATGCGATGGTGACCTCGTCGGCCGGGTTCTTCACGCGGTTGACGATCTGCTCCCAGCGGCCGAGATCGCGGGCGTAGTGGGGCAGCGAGAGGAAGTCGAGCAGGATCTCGTCGAGGCCTTCGCGGGCGAGCGCCAGAGGCACCTCGTAGATCGACGG
>JAEUQS010000806.1 GCA_016789625.1 Acidobacteriota bacterium
CGAAGCGGCTCTTCACGGAGCTGCCGATCCTCTTTCGCGAAGGGGACGCTCTCGTCGAGGGAAAGATCGATCTCCTGTTCGAGGAGGAGGACGGCTGGGTGCTCGTGGACTGGAAAACCGACCGCGTGGACACCGCCGCCGAGCGCGCCGCGCGGGAAGCGGCCTATGCCCCGCAGCTGCGCGCCTACGCTCGCGGTATCGAGGCTCTCCTTCCCGGAGCGCGCGTGAAGGAATCGCTTCTCGTCTTCGCGCGCTCGAGGGCGTGAGAAAAAAATCAGCGCCGCCCCGAGGGGCGGCGCGTACGGATCCAAACGCAGGACCCGGACAAATCTCAGCGCGCCGGAGGCGTTTCCCGGCCCGGAGGGCTGAACAATTTCAGGGCGTGTACTCGACGGCCTCGATGAAGCGGCCGGCGTTCGTGCCGTTGTCGACGGCCACCGCGTAGCAGGACGCGGCGCCCGTGGGCTCGAAGCGGACGTAGCCGTTCGCGACGGGCGCGGTGATCGCGGCCTGGCCCCAGGCGTTGGCCGCGAGGGCGAGCGTGACGACCGAGGAGGGCGCGCCGGACGCGTCGAACACGCGGGCGGTGATCGTGTTCGGCTCACCCGACTGGTCGAAGCAGCCGACGTTCGAGCGGGTCGTGGCGTTGACGCCGATGCCCGCGGCGAAGGAGCGCGAGGCCGTTGCCGCGAACTCCTGGGCCGGAACCATCGTGCCGAAGCGGCCGCCCGTCGCGGTGTAGACCTCGGTGCTCACGATGAAGCGGTTGTTGTGCGAGCCGCCGGCCGACTCGGGGGCCGTGAGCTTCACCGCGCCGGCGCCGGTCACGCCGAACACGGTGTTGACGAAGTTCGTGTAGGTCTTGAGCTCGCCGGCCGCGAGATCGATCGTGCGGGTCGTGGCCGTGCCGGCCGTGTCGTAGAACGTGGCCGTCACGGTGAAGCGCGACGCCGTCGGGTTCATGAGCGCGACCCAGGACTGGAACGTCGCGCCCTGCAGGCCGGGGTTGTTGACCATCACGGGGATGATCTGCGAGTCGGAGGCGAAGCCTCCACCGAGCGCTTCGAGGGTGACGTCCTGAGCGGCGGCGGGCAGACCGAGGGCGAGCGCGAGGCTGGCGGCGAGAACGAGTTTCTTCATGGTGTTCAGCTCCTCTGTGCGTTCGTGTTCGACGACCGTCAGTCGCGGCAGGGCGGAACGGCGCCCGGATCGGGGATGTTGGGCTGCGTCGGGTTGTTCACTCCGCCGTGGCCCTGGAGGAGGCCCTGGTGGGCGGGCGCGAGGAACGGGAAGCGGCTCAGGAAGTCCTTGTCGTTCACCTCGGTGCCCTTCGCGAGGCCCGCGGCGGGATCGCCCGCGGCGATCAGGCTGATGAGCACCGTGTTCACGTTCACCTGATGGCGGTTCGCGGAGGAGCCGCCACCGAGCCGGCGGCCATTGGGGAAGGACGAGTCGATCGAGGCGTCGAGCGTGATGACGTCGCCCGTGGAGCCGTCGGCCACCGGAATGGGCCGGCCCAGGTTGATCGCGTTGACGATGTCGAGGCGGGGTCCCTTGAGCGTCGCGATGGTGGCGGCGTCGAGGCCCAGAGCCTTGTAGACGCCGAGCGCCTCGAGGTCGCGAACGAGCACCGGGTACAGGATGTCGGCCCCGAAGCGGGAGACGTCCTTCATGGGGTTCGTGTGGAGGTAGAGGCTGTGGCGCTGCGTGCCCACGAGGCCGGCGTTGAAGAGCGGAAGACCGTTGCGGCCGACCTGCACGTAGTTGCCCGAGCCGCGCACTCCGGTGATGAGGTTGCTCGGATCGACCGTCTGCGTGGCCTGGCGGCTGATGCTCGTCCAGACGCGCAGGAGCGCGTCGGTGGACGTGGCGTTCAGCGTGCCGTTGTGCGGGATGCCGCCCGGGAAGAGCTCCGAGGTCGGGATCTCGAGCGCGATCGAGAACACGTTGAAGCCCGTGAAGACGTCCTCGGCCGGGTTGCTGCGCGCGCCCGCGAGGCCGCCGAGATCGGTCTTCGAGAGGTTCACGAGATCGAAGATGCCCTTCTCGTCGAGCTGGTAGGGATCGTCGAACTGGCCCGCGATGATGCGGCCGCTGTTCGAGAGGGTGTGAATGTAGGTGTCGACGAAGGCCTGGTCGTAGAGGCCGCGGTCACGGCTCGACGAGTTCCCCGAGTCGTAGCCCTGGAACGCGCCGAGGCCGTAGACGAGGCGATCGGTCTGCGGTCCGTGGTTGTTCGGGAGGACGGGGAGATCCTGGCCGAGGATCACGGGGCTCGTGTTACCGGGGGCCGTGACGCGCGTGATCGTCATCGTCTCGGTGCCGCCCGTGAGCTGCCAGAGGAGCTCGTTGCCGCCGCCGAGACCGTCGGCCGCGCTCGGAGCGCCTTCGGGCGTGAGCGCGACCTTGAACTCCACGCGGTAGACGGCCACGTCCTCGAGGCTCGTGCCCTTGCCGATGTGGAACTCGTACCTATAGCCGTTGCAGGCGCGGAAGCCCTGGTTGCCCTGCCCCGGCTCGTGGAGCGGGTTGAAGTTCATGATGAGGTAGAGCTTGTCGTGCGCCCCGTTCGACACCCACGCGTAGGTGTCGGTGTTGTCGGCGCAGGGCTCGTTGAGGACGGGCAGCGCCTCGCGGTGGCTCGAGGCCACGGCGGGCAGAGCGGAAAGCAGGCAGAAGCCCGCGGCCGCGAGGGTGCGGAGCCCGGAACGGGCGGAGGCGTGGAACGTCGACAGATGAACCATGGGCACACTCCTTTTGGTGCTTTTCGGTGACTCGGATCCAGACGGTTTGAACGGTTCGTCGTCTGGCGGGTGCGGAACGACTTGCTGTTTCCCGTCTACGGAGGCAGCCCGCGCGCCGGATCAACGCGGCCGCTCCCTCGGGACCTTTCCTCTGGAAACGTGAGCCGCGTCATCTCGCGGTGGGAGCCGTGATCGAGCAGGGCATGCGGACGCGTAAGGCTCCCCGACACCAGATTCCGAAAAGGAGTTCTCAGATGAACGTCTTCCGTGCGCCTCTCGTCGCCGCAGCCGTGGCTGCCGCGGCGTCCCTCTTCACTCCGGACCTCGCGGCCGCGCAGCTCGCGGGCCTCACCACCGACAACAAGCTCGTCACCTTCGACGCCGCGAATCCGGCGGTCCTGCTCTCCTCCGTGGCCATCACGGGTCTCCAGTCGGGAGAGAACGTCCTGGGCATCGATTCGCGGCCCGCCACCGGAACGCTCCTCGCGTTCACGTCGGCGAGCCGTCTCTACGTGATCAATCCGGCGACCGGCGCCGCGACCCAGGTGGGAACGGCAGCGTTCGCGCCGGCGTTCACGGGGGCGGAGGCCGCGTTCGACTTCAACCCCGCCGTGGATCGCATCCGCCTGGTTTCCGACGGCGGCCAGAACCTGAGGCTCCACCCCGACACGGGAGCCGTAGCGGGCACCGACACGACGGTCGCCTACGCCATGGGCGACGTCAACGCCGGGAAGACGCCGGCGATCACGGGCGCCGCGTACGCCAACCCGTACGCCGGCACCTCGCAGACGACGATGTACGCGATCGACGCCACGCAGGACGTCCTCGTCACGCAGGGCGGGCCGCTCCAGAACCCCTCCCCCAACACCGGCATGCTGTTCACGACCGGCGCGCTCGGAGTCGACACCTCGTCGCTCGTGGGCTTCGACATCTCGCCCGCGAACGTCGCGGTGGCGTCGCTCACGGCCGCGGGCGCCACGCAGAGCGCGCTCTACTCGATCAACCTCGGCTCGGGCCGCGCGACGAAGACCGGGGATATCGGTGGATCGACCCCGCTCCGCGATATCGCGTTCCTCCTGCCCGCCGGCGGCACCAACGTGTACCTCCTGCCCTCGAGCGCGAAGAGCGCGGGCCTCGGCGGATCGGTCTACACCACCGACCTCGCCGTGACGAACACGAACGCGACGGACGTGACGTTCTCGCTGCGCTTCCTGGGCAACAACCGCGACGGTC
>JAEUQS010000819.1 GCA_016789625.1 Acidobacteriota bacterium
AGCCGTTGCTGGATCTCGGCCGCGAGGGGCGCGATCGCCTGCGGAAACGCGAGGGTGAGCTTCTGCCCGGCCTCGCCCGTGATGGTGAGGGACACGCTGCTCGGCTGGGATGCCGCGGGCGAGGGGGGCGGCGTCTGGCCCAGGGCGTTGCCCGCGGAAAGGGCGAGCGCCAGGGCGTGGCACGCCAGGGCGGCGGAGCCGGCTTGCGACAAAAACTTCATTCGAACCTCATCACTCGAATCGGATCTGGACGCCGAGCGAATCCGGCCGGAATTCGGGCGGAAGCGGCGGCAGCGGGTTCGCGAGCTGAACGGCCCGCGAGCACGAGCGGTCGTAGAACGACATGCTCGAAGGGAGGTCGATCTTCACGTCCGTGACCTGACCCGACCGCTGGATGCGGAAAGACAGGACCGTGAACGTTCCCACGGCGACGTCGGGCTTGACCCATTTCTGCCCGATGAGCGTCTGGAGCTGCTCGATGTAGTAGGCGAACGGAAAATCGGCGTCGAATTTCGCGATGGACGTTCCGAACACCGAGGTGCCCGTCGCCTCGCCGGCTTCGTTGCCCACCGGCGGGAGGTCGATCTCCGGGGCCGTCTTCGCGGGCGGGGCCGCGCTGGCTGCGGGTTTGGCGGGCTCCGGCTTCTTCTTCTCCGGGAGCGGCATGGCCTTCTCGGAGGGCTTGGGTTCGTCCCGCAGCTTCTCGATGCCGGCCTTGACGGGCGGAGCCGGGGGCGCCTCCACCGGTTTCGGGGCCGTCGCGACGCGCGGGGCGCCCTTCGGCTTGCCGATCGCGGCCGGCGAGACGATGTTCACCTGCGTGTAGCTCGGGATGAACTGGACCTTCCGCGGGCGCGACACGAGCACGAGGATCACCAGGAACGCGGCGTGGAAGGCGATCGAGAGGCCGGTGCCGAGGATGGGCGACGGCTCTCCCGCGGATCGGCGCGCCTCGAGGACGTCCGAAACCGTCGCCGCCATGTCTACTTCGAGCCCTTCTCGCTGCGGAGGTCGGTGACCATGCCGAGGCCCTCGACTCCCGCGCGGTTGAGCACGTCCATGGTCTCGACCACGACGCCGTAGGGGAGATTCCGGTCGGCCTTGAGGTACACGGCCTTGTCCTTGCGCGACTTGAGGACCGACGTGAGCTTGTCGCGGAGGGCTTTCGAAGGCACGACCTCGTCGTTGAGATAGAAGACCTTGTCCTTCGTGATGGAGAGGATCAGCGGGTCTTCCTGCGTTCGCGGGAGGTTCTGAGACACCGACTTGGGCAGGTTCACCTGCACGCCCTGATGCATCAGGGGAGCCGTGACCATGAAGATCACGAGCAGCACGAGCATCACGTCGACGAGGGGAGTGACGTTGATGTCGGCCATGGCGTCCGCGTCGTCGTCCAGCTTGAAGGCCAAGGCTCAGGCTCCTCTCTCTAGATTGCGTCGATGATCGTCTGAGCCCTCATACGGATCCGGAGGCCTCTGCGTCGCACGGGCTCCCCGGTGGGGGATCGGTGCTCCTTACCCGGTGGGGGGCCTGGGGGGATCGAGAACCCCCCAGGATCAGATTCCGAGAAACCCCCAGGATCGGTGCTCTTCCCCGGTGGGGGTTCGGGGGATCGAGAAACCCCCAGGATCAATATCGAGAAACCCCTAGGATCGGTGCTCTTTCCCCGGTGGGGGGCCTGGGGGGATCGAGAAACCCCCAGGATCACTACGTAAAGTGGCGTTCGGCCAGGTTCAGGAACTCCAGCGCGAAGTCGCGCATCTCACTCCGGATGCGCTTCAGCTCGCCGTTGAAGTTGTTGTACGCGATGAGCGCGGGAACGGCGGCCACGAGCCCGGCCGCCGTGTTGATGAGGGCCTCGGCGATACCCGGAGCGACCGACACGATCGAGGACGAGCCGGTCGCGCTGATCTGCGCAAAGGCCGACATGATTCCCCACACCGTGCCGAAGAGGCCGATGAACGGCGTGGCGGACGCGGTGGTCGCCAGAAACGACATGCTCTTCGAGAGCCGCGTCGTCTCGACGCCGGCCGCTCGCTCGAGCGCGCGCTCGATGGAATCGAAGCTCTTCACGAAGAGGCGGCTCGTGTCCGCGGGAGCCACCTCGCGTCCGGCCTTCACCTGCTGATCGAGCTCGGCGTATCCGGCGCGGAAGATCCCGACGAGCGGGCTGGCCTCGCAGGAGTCGCAGATGGAGAGGACGTCGGCGAACTTCCGGCTCTTGCGGAAATGCCCCAGGAACGTGCGCGTCGCGGAGCCCGCGCGTGAGAAACTCCAAAGCTTGCCGACGATGATCGACCACGAGGCCAGCGAGAACAGCACGAGCGTTCCCAGCACGGCCTTGGCCGCCGGACCCGCCTCGAGAAAGAGCTGGAGGATGTTCTGCCCGCCGGTCTCGCTCATCTTTCGCTCAACGCGCTCCGCAATCCCGACTTGTTGCGATCAATCGAAGCAAGGTAGCACACGCCGTTCGAGAGGGTCAAAGCCGGGACGCGTGGCGTGGGCGGCCGGCGCCCTCGGGATCCTGGTCGCTGCGGGAAGCGCTCCGTTGGCGCGCGCGCAGGCTCCCTCCGTGGCCCTGCGTGGCCCGGCGGGGGCCGACATCCTGCCCCTCTCGGAGGTCCGCCGGGGACAGAAGGGATACGGCCTCAGCGTGGTGACGGGCCACGCGATCGAGCGCTTCGAGGTGGAGGTGGTGGACCTCCTCCCGAATGCGGCGCCGGGCCGCGCGTACGTGCTCGTGCGCGTCGCGGGGCTGGGTCTCGAGAAGAGCGGGGTCGTCGCCGGGATGAGCGGCAGCCCCGTCTACATCGATGGCCGGCTGATGGGCGCGCTCTCGGCCACGTGGTCCTTCTCCAAGGAGCCTCTGGGGCTCGTGACTCCGATAGAGGCGATGCTGGCGATGACCACGGAGCCGGGTTCCGGGCGGACCCCCCCGGTCCGTACGACGACGACGGGTGGGATCGACGGGGACTTGCTGCGCTCGCTCGTCCTCCCCGTGGAGGAGCGCGTCGACGCGTTCCGCGCGTCGCTCGAGGCCCGCCAGCCGCGGCCGTCGAGCCAGGGGGAGGGGCTTCTCGCACCCGTTTCGTCGGGCTTTCCCGCTTCGTCCTTCTCGAGCTACGAATGGCTCCTGCGGCCGCTCGGCGGGTTCGCACGCCTCGCGTCCTCGGGCGCCGGAATTGCGGGCGTGGGCGGGGGAGGGCCGGCGTCGGTGGCGCGCGGCAAGAGCCTGCCGCTCGAGCCGGGCTCGTCGATGATCGCTCTCCTCGTCGACGGCGATTTCACGTTCGGCGCGACGGGGACCGTCACCTGGGTGGGGAAGGACGGGGCCTTCCTGGCCTTCGGGCATCCGTTTCTCGGATGGGGAGACCTCGAGCTCCCGGTGGCGACCGCGCACGTCGCGTCGGTCATGCCGAGCACGTTCCAGTCTTTCAAGCTCTCATGGGCCCACGAGCCCGCCTATCGGCTCTCGCGCGACCGGGATCCCGGCATCTTCGGCTTCACCGATCGCACGGCTCCCATGGTGCCTCTGGCGTTCCGCTTCGAGGATTCGACGGGACGCGTCTCGACGCGCTCCCTGCGCCTCGCGCCGAGCGGGAAGATCCTGCCCATCCTCATCACGCTCGTGGGCGAAGCGGGACTCACGGTGCTGGATCCCGCACCTCGAGAGAAGACGCTGCGCTTCCGGATCGTCCTCGACGGGCCCGACGGTTCGTTCGTCTACCAGGACGTCGCGACCGGCCCCCGCGCCAAGGAGCTCGCCCTCCTCACGGCCAGCACGCTCGCGGCACTCGTCGTCGACAGCGACCTCGCCGAGGCGAAGATCACCGGAATCTCCATGTCCTTCGTGAGCGAGCCGGGTGAGAAACGGGCCCGTATCGTGGACGCCGCGCTCCGCTCGCGCACGGTCGCCCCGGGGGAGGACGTGGTCGCGACGGTCCGGCTGCGGGATTTCAGGGGAGGTGAGAGCGCGAGGGTCGTGCGGCTCACGGTTCCCCCCGAAACGCCCGACGGCAAGCTCACGCTCTTCGTGGGGGACGGCGGCACGTTCTCGTCGCTCCGGATGAGCCTCGATCCCGCCGAGCCGCGAACGCTTCCCGAGCTCTCGCGTTGGCTCTCGCGGCTCACGCCGTCGTCCACCTTGGGCGCCGCTCTGCTCTCCGGTGGGCGCGGTGCCGCCACGGGCAGTGGAACCCTGAGCGCGTTGCCTCCCTCCATGGCCGCTCTTCTCGCGGGCTCCGGAGAGCGCCTCGACGTCTCGCAGCGCATCCTGGCCGAGAGCGGGACCGACCTCGGCCTTCCGCTCGCCGGCGCAATCCGGCTCGATTTCGACGTGGAGAAGCCTCGCCATTGAAGTACCTCTCTTTCGTGGCCTCGTTCACGGCCTCGTTCGTACTCGCCGCTTCC
>JAEUQS010000831.1 GCA_016789625.1 Acidobacteriota bacterium
AAGACGTCTTCGCTCCCTCGCCCGCCGTTGGAACGCTCGTGTTCGGTCACCGGGGCTCCCCGCGCGTCGCGAAAGAGAACACCTTCGATTCGTTCGACGCGGCCGAGGCCGAGGGGGCGGACGGGATCGAGCTCGACGTGAGGATGACCTCCGACGGCGAGGCCGTCGTTCATCACGACGCCGACATCGTGATCGGGAACCGGAGCGTGCCGATCTCGAGCGTGGGGCTGGCCGATCTCCCGGACTCGGTCCTCACGCTGCGGGACGTCTTCATGAGATATCGCGGAGACCTCGGCTACTTCGTCGAGATCAAGCAGGGCCCCGCGCCGCGCCCGGGGCTCCTCGAGTTCCGGGTGGCCGCGCTGATCTCGAGCTTCGCGCTCGCGAGCAGGAGCACCGTGCTTTCCTTCTCGAGCGAAACGCTCCGGCGCATCCACGAGCTGGACCCACAGATCGAGACCTGCCTCAACTTCGACGGCAGCGCCCATCGTCCGGAGGGACGCCTCTGGCCCGACCTCCCCAGGGGCGCGCGGCACATCGCCCCCCAGCTCGCGCTGACCTCCCCCGAGCTCTTCGAGCGAGCGAAGGCCGAAGGCCTTTCGGTTCACGTGTGGACGGTGAACGAACCCGACAAGGCCAGAGAGCTCGCCGCGCTCGGAGCCACCAGCCTGATCACCGACGTCCCCGGCGAGATTCGCAAGACTCTGCAGGGCTAGGCTGCACGAACCCGCCAAACGAGAAAGGCGCCCGCAAGGGCGCCGTCACATCTCCCGCGCGGAGGGGTTTGGGGCACCCGGCGGGTCCCGGGTGCCCCAAGAAAACTAGAAGAACAGACGAGCGCCGATCTGGAACAGCCGGCTCGGGCCGTAGAGCGTGGGCTTGTCGAAGTCGGGGTTCGCGACGCCGGGCGAGGCGAACGCCACGCCGTTGCGCTGCACGACGTTGTCGTGGTTCGTGAGGTTCGTGCAGACGGCCACGAGCTCCACGCCGAACGTGTCGACGAGATAGATCTGACGCGAGATGCGGAGATCGAGCGTGAACTGCGAGCCGAGGTCACCGGAGTTGCGACCGACGCCGACGGGACGGTCGGAGACGGGGTCGCCGTTCGCGTTGCGGTCGAAGCCCGCCGTCACGTTGTAGGGCAACCCGTTCTTCCACTCGATGATCGTGCCGAACGTCCAGTCGCGGAGGAAGGCGTTGGAGGAGCGGCCGACGGTGGAGTACGTGGCGGTGACGAGGATCTTGTTCTCGGGGGACTGGACCGATGGGCCCTTCTCGAGCTGCGGGTTGAGCGGATCCTGGGGCTGGAACTCGGTGAGCCAGTCGATGTAGTCGTCCTCGGCGTCCGTGCGCGTATAGAAGAACGAGGTCTCGAAGGGTCCGCCCAGACGCGTCTGGAGGCCCAGGCTGAGCGACTTGTACCAGCTCTGGCCGATCGACTCGTAGAGGAAGATGTCGCCGTAGCGCGGGTCCGGACGCTGCGTGGCCGGCGAGCCCGTGGGGTTGGTGACCGGGTTGATGTTGCGAGCCACGAAGACGTACTTGCCGCGCGCGGCCGCGCCGTCCACGGTCGCGAGGACCTTCTTGCCGAGCTCCAGCTCGACGCCGAGGCTGGCCATGTCGGTCTGTGGGCTGCGGTAGTTGCCGGCGCGGAGCACGAACGGCGGGATGACGCCCGTTCCGGCGGCCGTGGCGTTGGGGAAGCGGCGGCCGGGCAGGATGTTCCAGGGCACGAGAGGCGACGCCGAGGCGGGGCCGACGCCGAGACCGCGGACCTGGGTCCGCACCTCGGAGCCGATCTCGTCCTGGATCTGCACGGCGAACATGGGACCGAACGCGGCGACGCCGAAGAAGCGGCCCGCGCCACCCTTGATGCGGGCCGAGTCGCTCAGGCTCCACGAGAACGAGAGGCGGGGCGCGATGTTGGAGTCGGTTCCGTACGGATCGATCGGATCCTCGTAGTCGTAGCGGGCGCCGGCCCTCACGAGGAACGTGGGCGCGACCTGCAGATCGGCCTGGATGAAGCCGCCGAACTGGCTCGTCGTGCCGCCGCCCGCGGGGTTTCCGAAAGCCTGGACGAACACGGCCGGAATGCCCTGGGCGAGCGAGGGCACGGACGGGATGCCCGCGAAGGCCTGCCGCACCGAGAGCGCCGGCTGGCCCGCGAAAAGGGCGTTGGCGGGGATCGCCGAGAAGCGATAGAGGCCGGCGAAGAAGTTCGGCAGGGCCCCGTCGAGCTTGCTGTGGATGTACTCGGCGCCCACCTTCAGGCGGACGTGGCCCTTCTGGTCGAGCTCGAAGGAGAACGCGTCGAAGAGCTGATAGATCTTGCCGTTCCGGAACTGCGGCAGGAGGCGGTCCGTTCCGAACGAGGCGACACCGGGCAGCGACACGGCGATGCCGTAGCTCTGGTCGAGCTGGTTGATGTCCGTCTGGGAGTCGGCGTAGAGGCCGCGGAACTCGTTGTACGAGGAGGTCCCGAGGATCGAGGTGAAGGAAAGGGCCCCCGCGAAGTCCTTCGCGATGCGCTGGCCGCCCGAAGACTTGGCCCGGAGACCGCCGAACGCCTGGGCGTTCTCGTCATCGATCTTCGAGTAGTTGCCGCGGAACTGCAGGGAGTTCGAGGAGCCGAGCTGGCCGTCGAGCTTGAACACGACGTTCGTGTTCTGCTGCGCGTAGTCGACGTTGCCGTTCTCGATGGTGAAGCCCTTGGAGCGGATCAGGGCGATGTCGGCGTCGGCGATGGTCACGGCGTTGGCCGTGTCGGTCTTGGTGCGCTCGGCGGCGACGAAGAAGAACATCTTGTCCTTCACCACGGGTCCGCCGAAGTTGAGGCCGAAACGGTTGTCCTTGAGCGGGATCTTCACGTTCGTGAGCGGATCCTCGGTGGCGAGGGCGTCACTGCGGTAGTAGTAGAAGGCGCCGCCGTGGAGCTCGTTCGTGCCGGACTTCGTGATGATGTTGATCACGCCGCCGGCCGTGCGGCCGAACTCGGCTCCGTACGGATTGGTGATGACCTGGTATTCCTGAACGGCATCCTGCGAGAAGGTCGCGCGGACCGAGCCGGTCGCCTGGTCGTTGTTGTCCATTCCGTCGACGGCCACGTTGTTGAGGCGGGCGCTCTGACCGTTGATGGAGAAGCCCGACGTGCCCGCCGAGCCCGACTGCGGACCGCGGTCTTCCGCGACCCGGGGCGTGATGAGGGAGAAGGAGAGGAAGTTCCTCGCGACGTTGGGGAGCTGCGTGATCTTGGCCTGGTCGACGACCTGGGAAAGGTCGGTCTTGTTCGGATCGATGAGCGGCGTCTCCGCCGTGACCTCGACCGCCGCCGTCGCGCCCGCGGCCGCCGACATGGAGAAGTCGAGAGGCGTCGTGGCCCCGAGCGAGAGGCGCACGCCGTCGTACTGGGCCGGCGTGAAGAGCGAGAGCTCGGCTTTGACGGTGTAGACACCGGGAGGCAGGAGGTTGATCGCGTAGTCGCCGTCGATCTTCGTCACGGTCGACCGCATCGCGCCGGTCTGCTTGTTCGTGGCGGTGACGGTGACGCCGGGGAGGGGAAGCGCCTTGTCATCGGTGACCCGGCCCTTCAGGTCCGCGGTCGTGGTGCCCGAAGACTGCGCAAGAGCGCAAACGCCGTTGACCAGGAATGCCAACACCAAAGCAAGGGAACCGATCCATCGCCCCTTCATGACGTCCTCCTCCTCCGTGAAAATTCTCGTGGAGCGAAAAGTGTAGCAGCGCTCACGCCGCGTAAACGCGCAGAACTTTATCCAGCGTCAGGTTGGAGGGCGGAAAAGAGGCTCGGAGGGGGTCTGGGGGAACCGGAGCGAAGCGGAGGTCGTCGTCAACCGCGGAGCGGTTGCGACAACCGGCCCTGCAACGCCCACCC
>JAEUQS010000839.1 GCA_016789625.1 Acidobacteriota bacterium
TTCCAGCGCACGCACCCGCTGAGGGACATCCCGAAAGACGCACTGAGAAAAGCGTTCGAGCAGCGCAAATCGATTCCAGAGGCAGAGAGCCGAAAGCACGGCGGGTTCGCGCCTTTGGTCGTCCCGAACACTCCCTTCAGCCCGGCTCAGACGGGATTCGATTCCAACGTCGCCCCGCTCTGGGGCCGGATGAGCGGCCGGACTCGCGACCTCGCGATCGACCCGACGAACCCCAGCCGGATGTTCCTCGCGACCGCGACCGGAGGCATTTGGCGCACGACCGATGCCGCTGCGACCTGGACTCCTCTCACCGATACCCAGGACTCCCTGGCCAGCTCGGCCGTCGCGATCGATCCGAGCAACGTGAACACGATCTACGCCGGCACCGGAGAGGGCCCTTCGGGGGCGTACTACGGCGTCGGCATCCTCAAGTCGATCAACGGCGGCAACACCTGGTCGCTGACCGCCGGGCCGTTCGCGCGGCACGCGATCGCCGACATCCTCGTGGACCCGGCCAACGGCAATGCCGTGCTCGCCTGCTCGACGACGGCACGCCACACGCCGGGTGAGGGAATCCCGTTCTCCGCCGGCTCCGTCGGTGTGTTCCGGTCGCTCGACGGTGGCGCGACCTATCCGCAGGCCGCCACCTTCACCGGAATCTGCAACTCGTTGCGCGCCGACCCGTCCAACTTCAACAACCTCTACGCATCCAAGACGGCTGCCGGGGGCGCGTCGGACGGCATCTGGAAATCCACCGACCGGGGCGCGACGTGGAGCCAGCTCACCGCGGGCGGCGCCCCGACCCAGACTCAGCGGCTGGCCATCGGAATCTCGGGTAGCGGAACGACGATCTACCTCGGCGGAAAGGACTCCGGAAACACGACCCGGATCTGGAAATCCACCGACAGCGGCGCGACCTTCACCGCGCTGGCCGGGGCACCCGACTACTGCGAGTCTCAGTGCGGCTACGACAACACGATCGCGGTGGACCCGAACAACGCGGACATCGCGTACTTTGGCGGCGTTCCGATGTACCGGACCACCACCGGGGGAATGAGCTTCGAGCAGATCGGAGACTCCAACTCCACGACGACCCGCCCTCTGCACGTCGATCACCACGTTCTCAAGTACCAGCAGGGCAGCTCCACCATTCTGTACAACGGAAACGACGGCGGCATCTACAGGTCCACGAATGCCAACACCGGCGGCACGCCGACCTGGACGTCGCTCACGGGGACGTCGCTGGCAACGATGCAGCCGGTCTTCGTCTCGCTTCACCCGACCGACGCGAACATCATGCTGGCGGGCTACCAGGACAACGGAACCGAGCTGCGCTCCGGGGCCGGTGGCAACATCTGGAGCGAACGCTGCGGGGGTGACGGCGCTTCGGCCCTCATCGACCATACGACGCCGGCCACGATGTACTGCTCGTTCGCGGGAGGCTCCGGTCCGATCGCGATCACCAAGTCCGTCAACGGCGGCACGAGCTTCCCGACGGATGTGACCGTGCCGACCGGAGCCGAGCGCCGCAACTTCAACCCCCCGGTGGTCATGGACCCGATCACCTCCACGACGCTCTATGCGGGTAGCCAGAGGCTCTGGCGTTCGACCGACGGCGGCACGAACTGGGCCGCCCGGAGCGTGAGCGCCGATCTGACCGGCGGTGCCGGCGAGATCACCGCCATCGGGATCGGGCGGTCCAACCCCCTCGTGATCTACGTGGTCACCTCCGACGGCAAGGTGCAGGTCAGCATCGACGGGGGACAGAACTTCACCGACACCACCAAGCCGCCGCTGCCCGGTCGCTACGCGACGTCGGTCGCCGTCGACCCGGCCAACCCGTCAATCGCCTACGTCGGCTTCTCGGGTTTCAACGACGCCGCTCCCGCGGGACACCTGTTCCGCACCGCCGACTCCGGCACCACCTGGACCAACATCAGCGCCGCGCTTCCGGATAACCCCGTCAACGCGATCGGGATCCGGACGAACTTCCCGGCCGAGATCTACGCCGGTATGGACGTCGGGCTGTTCCTGAGCACGAACTCCGGAGCCACCTGGACGAAGATGTCCAACGGCCTGCCGAACGTCGCGATCAGCGACATCGAGATCAACGTCACCACGGATCTCCTGGTCGTCGCGACCTACGGGAGGAGCATCTTCCAGGCGACTCTCTCCAGCACCACGCCGGTCTCGCTGCAGAAATTCAGCGTCGAATAGGTCCGCTGCACGGACCGACCCATCCCAATTTGGCAGCGACCGCACCGCCTGGGCGTTCCGGGCGGTGCGCAACGCCGAGGCACAGAGCCAAACCGACGTCGCGCAGGAGCGCCCCCGAGCACTCCAGTTCCGCCCAGGCCACTTCAGAACATGTGCTTGGTCCAGGTGGCCGGCGTCTTCTCGTTCAGGATCTCGACATCGAGGTGGTACGAGAACGGGAGAGGACCGCGGTTCCTCACGTACTCGATCACCTTCGAGAGACCCTCGTCCAGCGTGTGCTCCGTGCGGTAGCCGAGGAGGTTCCGCGCCCGGTCGGCCGAGCACGTCGCGAGGAGCACCTCCTGCGGCCGGGCCGGTACGAACACCGGGTCGAGCGGAAAGTCCAGGAGGCGCGCGATGCGCGTCGCGAGCTCGAGCACGCTGACGAACTCCTCGTCGGGGCCCACGTTGATCGTCGCGCCGTGCAGGCTCTCGTCGAGGGCCATCCGCGCGAGCCCGGGCACCACGTCGGCCACATAGCTGAAGCAGCGCTTCTGCGAGCCGTCGCCGTAGATGATGGGCTGACGGCCCTGCAGCATGAGGTTCACCATGATCGACGCGACGTTGCGGAACGGGTCGTCGTACTTCTGCCGCGGGCCGATGATGTTGTGCGGCACCGCGATCGACCAGTCGAACCCGTGCACCTCGCCGAGGTTCCGGAGGAGGTCCTCCGCGGCGACCTTCCCGATCCCGTACGGATCCTGGGGCCGGCACGTCATCTCCTCGCGGAACGGAACGTCGCACGCGCCGTAGCGCGCCATGGACGAGCAGAAGACGACGCGGGAGACCCCGCACGAGATCGCCGCGCTGAAGACGGAGGCCGAGCCGCCGACGATGTTCTCGGTGACGAGCCTCGGGCTGAACACCGAGAGGCCCTCGTACGCGAGAGCGGCCGCGTGCACGACGACGTCGACGCCCTTCATCTGCTGCCGCATCGCGGCGAGATCCAGGATGTCGCTCTCGAAGAACCCGACGCCCTCGGGCACGTTCTGGCGATAGCCGCCGATGAGCGTGTCGCAGCCCAGCACCCGATGCCCGGCGGCGAGGAAGTGATCCGCGAGATGGCTCCCGAGGAAACCGGCGACGCCGGTGATGTAGAGGGTCTTCTGCGCGGTCATCGAATCCTGCCCCAGCGGCGTGGAGGCGGGAGGCTAGCACGCTGTGGTAGGGTCCCGCGCTCCGCATGCTGAACGGGAAGAAGATCGCCGTGGTGATGCCCGGCCTGCGGGTCGCGCGCACCCTCGAGCGCACCGTGAAGGCGCTTCCACCGGGCATCGCCGACGAGATCCTCTACGTCGACGACGGGAGCAGCGACGACTCCATCGCCGTCGCCCGCGGCCTCGGCCTCCGGGTCTTCGCGCACTCGCGGAACCTGGGCTACGGCGCGGGCCAGAAGACTCTCTTCCGGGAGGCCCTCGCTCTGGGCGTGGACTGCATCGTGATGGTGCACCCCGACTTCCAGTACAAGCCGGAGCTGATGCCCGCGATGGCGTCCATGGTGGTGCACGCCGGCTACGACCTCGTTCTCGGCTCGCGCCTCCTCGTGGGCGGGGCGCTGAAGGGCGGCATGCCCCGCTGGAAGTTCGTCGCGAACCGGTTCCTCACGGTCACCGAGAACCTGGCGATGGGCTCTTCGCTGAGCGAGTTCCACACGGGCTATCGCGCGTTCTCGGCAGACCTCGTGCGCACGCTGCCCCTGGCCGAGAACCGCAACGACTACGTCTTCGACAACGAGCTCATCGCGCAGTGCCTCTACTTCGGCCGGCCCATCGGCGAGCTCTCGTGTCCCGCGCGCTACTTCGACGAGATGGGCACGATCACGTTCGGACCGGGCGTGAAGTACGGGCTCGGCTGCCTGAAGACGGCCGCCCGGCTGCTCGGGCACCGCACCGGCCTCGCGCGCTCCCCGCTCTTCGATCCGAGCGGCCGCACCGTGCTCGCGTGGACCGAAGGCGAAGCCCTGTGATCCTGGGGGTGTCTCGATCCCCCCAGGCCCCCCGCCCCAGATCTACGGAGGCGGGGCGGCTCCACCCAGGAACACGAACAGGTTGAGGAAGAACGCGTCGGCCCCCGTGAGCGCGCCGTTGCCGTTCGCGTCGCCGTTGCAGAGGGTGGGCGGCTGCGCCCCGCCCAGGAAGATGGCCTGGTTCAGGAAGAAGGTGTCGGCCCCCGTGAGCGCACCGTTGCCGTTCGCGTCGCCGCGCACGGCGTAGGTGAACGCCGCGGGCAGCGTCGCGGTCTGCGTGTCGGGGTTCGTGACGACGACGTTGCCGGTCGAAGGCACCGTCGCGGGGCGCGGCCCGGTCGTCACGGTGATCTGCGTGGGTGTCACCGCCGTCACGGTCGCCGGAATGGTCGCGAGAACGACCTGGGCGCCCGGCTGGAAATTCGTCCCGGTGAGCGTGACCGTGCGCCCGCCGATGACGTTGGCGCAGCCGGGTGAGACGGCCGAGAGCGTCGGCGTGGGACAGGTGAGCGCAGAGACGCTGATGGACGTGATGCCTCCGCCGTAGTTCACCGAGGCCGCCCGCGAGCAGCCCGCGTCGAAGACGACGCCGGCGAAGGTTCCGCTCCGCGAGCCGTGCGTCAGGAACGGGTAGGTGCTCGGCACCGGCGGCAGGAACCCGCCGAGCGGCACGATCTCGAGGGTTCCGCCCAGCGTGGCGAGGCCCGAGACCGAGAGCTGATCGTAGGAAGAAACGCTCGCCAGCTCGACCCGGAGCGTGCCCGCGGCCGTCTGCGTGAACGCGCCGCTCAGGTTCAGGATCCCGGGCGAGGCTCCGGGCGAGACGAGGCCGGCCGACGTCACGTTGCCCGTGAACGTGCCGGTGCCCGAGAGCCGCCCGCCCTGGAGATCGAGGCCCAGCTGGGCCTCGATGGATCCGCCCGCGAGCTCCACGGCGCCACCGGTCACCGTGAACGAATTCGTGAACCGGAGGGCGCCCGTCTGGGCTTTCACGAGGGCCGAGGGTCCGCTGCTCAGAAACGGCACGCTTACGACCGCGAAGCCCGCGCCCGTCGACCGGAGGAGAGTGCCCGTGCTCGAGAAGCCGCCCGGCGCTCCGGTGAGCTTCGCGGCGGCACGGAGGTCCACCGTGCCCGAAGAGGTCAGGCCCCCGCCGGCCGAGAAGACGACGTTGAACGGCTCCTTGGCGACGAGGCTCCCCGCGATCTCGAGCGGGCGCTCGAGGCTCACCGTGGGAAAGCCGCCGCCGTTCACGAGATCCAGCACCGCGCCCTGCGGAATGCGCGCGGTCCCCGTGCCGCGCAGCGCCCCCGAGCTCCACTCGAAGAGCGCCGTCACGGTGAGATCGCCCGTGCCTTCGTAGATGCGGCCCATCCGGAACCTCTCGACCACGACGTTCGTGTCCGACTGCACGAACCCGCCCGAGCCGACCTCCACGAAGCCGCCTCCCGTGAACGCGATACCCGGAAGGAACACGTGCGCGAGCGCGAAGCTGTCGAAGACGATCGACGAGCCCGCCACGACGTCGACCGCTCCGGTCAGCGTGCCGCCCCCGTCCCCGAGCCGGAGGCGCCCCGTCTGCACCTCGAGGGTGCCCCCCGCGAGGTTGTGCAGGATGCCGCGCACGAGCGATTCGCCCGCGCCGCCGCTCTTGCGGATCGTCCCCGAGTTCTGGGTGGTTCCGCCGGGGGATCCGGGGTTTCCGAAGCCCCGGTCCCCGGGCAGGTCGACGAGGCCGGAGTTGAGCAGAGTCGCGCCGCTGGACAGCCCGAGGCTCGAGAGCCCCTCGACGACGAGGGTGCCCTGATTGTCGATCGTCCGCTGGACCACGTTCGTCGCGCCGGCGAGTCCGGCGACGCCGGCCACAAGCGTGGCGCCGGGAAGGATGACGGTCGTCCCCGTCCCCCCCATCGTCGCGCCCTGGAACGCGTAGAGCCCGGAGATCGTCAGCGTCCCGACGCCGTCGAGCGTGCCGGCCCGCTGCTCGAGGTTCGTCGCGCTCGCGCTTCCCACCACGCGCACGGTGTCGAAGCCGGTCGCGACGAGCTTCCCCGCGCCCGTGAACGCGGCCCCGTCGTCGAGGTTCGTGCGGGTATCGAGAACGAGCGCGGAGCCGGCGACGGCAGCCAGCGGCCCGGACAGCGTCGCGAGAGGCATGTTGAAGAGGCGCAGGATTCCGGTCGAGACCTCGACGGTACCCGGGCTCGTGAACGTGAAGCCCACGAGGCTCGAGCTCGGCGAGCTGCCCGTGCCGGCCACTTTCCGCAGGGTTCCCGTGTTCGTGAACGTCGAGCTCTGGCCGAACCAGAACGCGTCGCCCGAGGCGCCCTTGAACTCGAACGTGCCGGCGTTCTGCACGCTCGCGTTGGTGGCGCCCCCCGCATCGAAGCCGCCCACGAGAGCCAGCGTGCGGCCCGGCAGGATCGCGAGCGTCACGCTGGCCTTGGCCGCGCCCAGGTTGAGGGTCGCGAGCTCGGCATCCACGTCGAGAGTCACGGTGTAGGTGCCCTCGACGTTGATGTTCACCGTGTCGCCCGGCGCCGGAACTCCGGTGGGGCTCCAGTTGAGAGGATCGCTCCAGAGGCCGCCCGAGGGGCTCAGGAACGCGCGCGTCGCGGCCCCGGCGGGCCGGGAGGCCGCGACGAAGGCGAGCACGAGGAGGCATGACGCGATGCGCATGCCCGATCGTAGCCCCTTACGCCGCGGACCGGTCCTCGACGCCGAGACGCGCGTCGGTCGTGAGCCGCTCCTCGAGCGCCTTCCAGCTCACGTCGGGCTGCGCCGTGAACGCCACGAGGTAGAGCGCGACCGCGCGGGCGTCGTACTTGGCGAGCAGCGCGTCGACGCCCTTCCCAACCTTCTCGGCATCGGGCTCGGGAATCTCGCCCTCGAACTCGAGGTGAGGTCCCTTGTGCGGAAGGCCGACCTCGTCGAGGAACGCGCCGATCATCTTCGGATGCTGCTTCGTGAGCGCCGCAGAGAGCACGAAGAGCGCGAGATCCGCGGCGCGCCGGTCGCGCAGGGTCCTGCGCACGTAGGTCTTTCGCTGCACCTCGGTGAGCTTCGCGAAGCGCCCGATGGCGATGCCCTGATACGTCAGGACGCCGCCTGCGAGCTTCTCGGGAATCTCGTCGTCGGTGCAGGCCGAAAGCACGATGGAGTCGATCTCGTCGCTCGAGAGGAGCCGGAACAATTCATTCGCCTTCATGGAGCCGCGGAGGATAGCAAGGCCTCCCACTTCCCCCGGAAGGGACCTCGGGCGACAATGACAGGCTTTGTTCATCGTCCATGGCGGCTACCTGGCCGCGTTCGCCCGAGGATCCGACACCGATGGGACACCGGGGTTCTTCCTTTGGGGAGAGGCCGACGCGGCTCACGAGGTCCCTCGCGACGAGCATCCGCGCGACGTTCCCGTCGACCAGCTCGAGGAGGCCCTGCGCGCCGCGGGAGCCGCGTTCCCGGGCTCCCAGCGCGGCGCGCTCACGCGGACCCGCATCACTCTCTCGTTCCCCGTGTGGCACGGGCGGCCCGTCCCTTCGGACCCTGCGCTCCGCGACGTCTCCGACTATTCCCAGGCGGGCGCGCCGCACCTTTCGCCCCTCGAGGTGGACGCGCTCCTGGTGGCCCCCGACGCGATCCTGGATGCCCTCGTACCGCTGCCCGAGGCGCTCGCGCAGGGCCGCCTCACAGCCGGAGACGACCTCCTCTACTGGTGCGAGGCCGCCCGCTGGGTGTTCGATCTCCTCCACCGGCGGCGCGTCGCGCCGGCCTTCGAGGAGGCCCATCCGCGCTGGCGGCTCGTGCTCTCGGACTCGCACGAAAAAGACCGCCTGGCCCGTTTCGTTTCCGCGCTGCCGCCTCTGGCCCGAACCGCGAGCCTCGAGAAGGGCGGGCACGGCACCCGTCACGACACCGCGTTCCCCGCCGCGGCCGCCGTGCTCCGCGCGTTTCTCGACGACGTCACCGACGCCGGCGCGCGGGAGCTCCTGCTGTCGGTGCTGCCCGAGGAGCGCCGCGACCTGGCGGGCGACGAGCCGGAGCTCGCGCTCGTCGCCTCGCTCGCGATGTCGGCCAAGGAGATCTCCCAGGCCGGTCCTCCGGCCCTCTCGCCCGACAAGCTCTCGCGCCTTCGCGAATGGAGCCTCCCGCTCCTCGAGCCCGTGGAAGAGGGCACGCTCCGCCTCGGCATCCGGCTCGTGCCGCCCGAGCGCGGCGACGCCCCCGGCGCGTTCCGCCTGCGCTATCACCTCGAGGCGACGGAAGACCCGACGCTCATCATCCTCGCGGAAGAGGTCTGGAGCGGCGGGGCCTCCGTGCGGCGGCTCGGTCGCCGCTTCGCGCACCCCGAGGAGGCCCTTCTCTCGCGCCTCGGCGCCGTATCGCCCCTCTCGCCGCCCGTCGCGCGGAGCCTCGAGGAACGGCATCCCGTCGGGGCGGAGCTGTCCCTCGAGGAGGCCCATCGCTTCCTCACGAAGGAGGCCCCGCTTCTCCGCGACGCGGGCGCCTCGGTGCTCCTCCCCGGCGACGGCAAGATCACGCGCGTGCGGGTGCGTCTGCACGGCGAGGGCGGGAACCCGTCGGCGGTGACGCGCTTCGGCCTCGCCACGCTCGTGGAGTTCGACTGGCGCGTCGCGGTGGGAGACGAGCTCCTCACGCCCACGCAGTTCGAGGAGCTGGCCGCCCGCAAGATCCCGCTCGTCGACCTCCGCGGGGAGTGGGTGCTCCTCGACCCCGAGAGCGTCTCGCGCACGCTCGCGCTCTTCGACAAGCGCCCGTCGGGACGCACCACGCTTGGCGAGTTCCTGAAGCTCGCGGGCGGCCTCGAGACCGACCCCGGCGGCTACCCCATCGAAGAGGTCGTCTCCGACGGCTGGCTCCGTGAGCTCCTCGACCCGGTCGCGGCTCGCGAGGAGATCGGCGCGGTGGCGGCGCCACCCACGCTCACCGGCACGCTGCGCCCCTACCAGATGCGGGGTATGGGGTGGCTGCGGTTCCTCCTCTCGCGCGGCCTGGGGGCCTGCCTGGCCGACGACATGGGCCTCGGCAAGACGATCCAGTTCCTCGCGACGCTGCTCCTCGCTCGGGAGGCGGGCGAGCCCGTCGGCCCCTCGCTCCTCGTCTGCCCCACGTCGGTCGCCGAGAACTGGGTCCGCGAGGCCGCGCGCTTCGCGCCCTCCCTGCGCGTCTCGGTGCACCACGGACCCACGAGGCTCGCGGGTGAGGCGTTCCGCAAGCACCTCGCCGAGACCGACCTCCTCGTGACGACGTATGCGCTCACGCACCGCGATCGCGTGCTCCTCTCCGACGTCGTGTGGGAGTACGTCGCGCTCGACGAGGCCCAGAACGTCAAGAACCGCGACGCCGCCCAGTCCCGGGCCGTGCGCGCCCTGAAGGCCAAGCGCCGGGCGGCCCTCACGGGCACACCGGTCGAGAACCGGCTCTCGGAGCTGAAGGCCATCTTCGACTTCCTGAACCCCGGTCTCCTCGGCTCGGACGAAGACTTCCGCACGCACTTCTCGATGCCCATCGAGCGGCACCGCGATCGCGAGGCCGAAGAGCGCCTTCGGCGCATCACGGGGCCGTTCCTCCTTCGCCGCGCCAAGACCGACGAAGGCGTCGCGCCGGATCTGCCGGAGAAGATCGAGACGAAAGAGCTCGTGGGCCTCTCGCGAGAGCAGGCGACGCTCTATCGCGCCACGACCCGCGCGCTCCTCGAGGGCATCGGGCAGGCGCAGGGGAAGAGCCGGCGCGCCAAGGTGCTCCTGCTGCTCCTGCGGCTCAAGCAGATCTGCAACCATCCGGCGCTCTTCCTGCGCGACGGCTCGCGCCTCGAAGGGCGCAGCGCCAAGATGGACCGCCTCTTCGAGCTCCTCGAGGAGACGCTCGCCGAGAAGCGTCCGGCCCTGCTCTTCACCCAGTTCGCCGAGATGGGGCACATCCTCGTGCGGGCGCTCAAGGAGCGCTTCGCGAGCGAGGTGCTCTTCCTCCACGGCCGCGTGCCTCGCGGCGCGCGCGACGAGATGGTGAGGCACTTCCAGGAGGCCGAAACGCCGCCGCCGTTCTTCGTGCTCTCGCTCAAGGCGGGCGGCAGCGGCCTGAACCTCACGCGGGCGTCCCACGTCTTCCACGTGGACCGCTGGTGGAACCCCGCGGTGGAAGACCAGGCCACGGACCGCGCCTTCCGCATCGGCCAGAACCGCAACGTGCAGGTCCACAAGTTCGTCTGCAAGGGCACGCTCGAGGAGCGCATCGACGCCATGATTGAAGACAAGAAGGATCTCGCGCGCTCGATCGTGGGAGCGGGTGAGGCCTGGATCACGAACCTCTCCGACACCGAGCTCGTGGACCTCGTCGCGCTCTCCCCCACCGCTGTGGACAT
>JAEUQS010000852.1 GCA_016789625.1 Acidobacteriota bacterium
GAGGCCCGCGGCGGTGCCGAGCGGCGCCGCCAGCTCGACCAGCTCGTGGACCAGCTGCTCTCCCAGGCGGCCTCGAAGGGCTTTTCCGTTCAGGAAGTCGCCGACGCTCTGTCGGTTCGCGCCGGATCCTGATCCGGCCATCGGATCGGCCCTCGGGGCTCCGGGGCGCCGAGTTTCAGGAAGGAGTGTTCGACATGGCACCCGTATTCGTACCCGCGATCAAGAAGGCTCTCGAGGACCGGGCCGAGCGATCCGGCAAGGACCCCGGCTCGTCCTTCGCGCGCACCGCGCTCGACAAGCGCCGCGCGGCCGCCGAGACCGATCTGAGCGTCCGCCGGCACGTCAACGAGGTCAGCCTCACGGTCTTCTTCGTCTGTCTCGCCGCAGGCCTGGGCATCGGGATTCCCCTGGATCGGCCGATCGTCGTCCTCGCCGGCGTCGCCGCGGCTCTGTACTTCCTTTTCGCGATCAAGATCGCGCGGCAGTGGGAGAAGGCCGTCGTTCTGCGCCTCGGCAAGCTCTCGGGGGTGAAGGGACCGGGCCTCTTCATGATCGTTCCGATCTTCGACGAGGTCTCTCAGATCGTGGACCACCGCGTGCGCGTGTCCGATGTCTCGGCCGAGACGGCTCTCACGCGGGACACCGTGCCCGTGTACGTGGACGCCATCGTGTTCTGGACGGTCTGGGACGCGCAGAAGGCCGTCCTCGAGGTCGAGGACTACCGCGAGGCGATCTCGCTCTCGGCGCAGACGGCGCTTCGCGAGAGCATCGGCCGGCACATGCTCGCCGAGATGATCACGGAGCGCGAGACGCTCGGGAAGCAGCTCCAGCAGATCCTCGACGAGAAGACGAACCCCTGGGGCATCACCGTGAGCTCGGTGGAGATCAAGGAGGTCAAGCTGCCGCCCGAGCTGGAGGACGCCATGAGCCGGCAGGCCCAGGCCGAGCGCGAGCGTCAGGCCCGCATCATCCTCGGCACGGCCGAGACGGAGATCGCGGCGAAGTTCGTCGAGGCGGGCGACGCCTATCGCGACAAGCCGCTGGCGCTCCACCTGCGCGCCATGAACATGCTCTACGAGGCCATCAAGGAGAAAGGCTCCATGGTCATCGTGCCCTCGAGCGCCGTGGAGACGATGGGGCTCGGAGGCCTCTCCGGGCTCACGGCCCTCTCGGGTGGTCCGCCGAAGCCGGAGTGACTCTAGAATGCGGGGCGGGGGCGGGAGGCCTGTGCGCGCGGGCGCACGGCGCCGCGCCCCTTCGATTGAAAGGTGATCTCCCAATGACCCGTTTCAGCTCCCCGCTCGTTCTCGTCCTCCTCGCCTCCCTCCCGGTCCTCGCCGGAAACACCGGGCAGGTCTCGGCGAAAACGGCGGCTCCGAAGGCCACCCAGGCCACTCCAGCTCCCGAAGCTCCGCAGAGCGCCGAAGGCCTCAAGGACCTCGTGAAATGGAAGACCCTCGACGAGGCCGAGGCCGAAGCGAAGAAGACCGGCAAGCCGCTCCTCATGTTCTTCACGGCCGATTGGTGCGAGCCCTGCCAGAAGATGGGCGCGCAGGTCTTCACCGACAAGGACCTGGCCGGCGTGATCAACGACCAGTACGTCCCCGTGGCGATCGTGGACCAGATCAAGGAGATGGGGGTGAACCCCGATCTCGTCACGGAGCTCTACCAGCGCTTCA
>JAEUQS010000863.1 GCA_016789625.1 Acidobacteriota bacterium
ACAGATAGAACGTGTTCGAGAACCAGTCGCTCTGCTCGTGGGGATGGCACGCCACGGTGATCGCGCCCGCCGCGCGCGCGGCTCCGAGCATCTCCTCGGGCGTGCCGTCGGCCGAGACGAAGGAATCGAGGCCGAGAGCGAGAGCGTGCGCCGACGCGTTTCGGGTCACGGCGTTCCGCGACAGCTCGACCCCCGCGAGAACGACCATGTGGTAGGTGTCCCAGGCTCTCCTCGCCTCGCGCGCGATCTCCTCGCGGTACGAGGGAAACGTCTCGGGCGTGACCGTGAGCCCGAACCGTCTCGCGGCCTTGCCGAGCAGACTGTCGGAGTTCACGACGTGGTCGGTGATCGCGATGGCGTCGTGACCGGCGGCGCCGAACAGATCGACGATCTCCGGAATCCCGAGCTTTCCGTCGGACCAGGTGCTGTGGACGTGGAAGTCGCAGAGCAGCATCGGCGTTCCCCTTCGGGATCACAGACTCGGCCTCGGGGGTTCGGCCGAGGTGTGCCGGGGATGAACGCCCGGTTAAATGAAGCGGCGCGCGAGCGCCGTGAACGCTTCCGCGGAGGGCCGTGGTGAGCGCTTCATCGTCTGCCGGTCCACCGCGAAGAGCCCGAACTTCGGGCCATAGCCGTCGAGCCATTCGAAGTTGTCCACGAGCGACCAGTGGAAGTACCCGCTCACGTTCGCTCCCTGCGCGTTCGCGCGCAGCACGGCGGCCACGTGCTCCTCGAGGAAGCGGGCTCTGTGCCGGTCGGCGGCGTCGGCGAGGCCGTTCTCCGAGACGAGGAGCGGCAGACCGTAGCCGGACAGCTCGACGAGGAGGGGCTCGAAGTCCTCGGGCACGATCTCCCACCCGTTGTCCGTGAGCCCGCGACCCGTCCGGTCCCGATAGCCGAAGTCGGCCACGCCCCGGAGCCGTCCCGGAAAGCGCAGATGGAGCCTCGAGTAGTAGTTCACGCCGATGAAATCGAGGGAGCCCGCGAGATCGGGGTTCCGGCCCCGGAGCCTCGTGAACGGCGGGAGGTAGAGATCCCAGCGGCCCGTGAGGAACGCCTCCAGGAAGTCGCGGTTGTAGAAGCCGTGCGCGATCCGCGCGAGCAGCCGGTCGAGCGGGTTGCGGGGCCGCTCGGGAGCGAAGGCCATCACGTTGTGCGCGAGGCCCACGGCGGCTGCGGAGCTCACGTCGCGGATCTCGTTGGCGGCTTCGGCATGCGCCGCGTAGACGTTTCCGAGCGCGAGGCCGAGAGCGCGCGGGTCGGCGAGGCCGGGCGGGATCTGTCCGTCGAGGAAGCCCCCGAGGAGCATCACGAGCGGCTCGTTGAGCACGGTGTACACGCGGACGCCGTCGCCGAGCGCCTCGGCGACCCTCCGGGCGAAGCGCGCGAACGCGGGAACGGAGGCGCGATCCGTCCAGGGCGTCTCACGATGGAACCAGACCGGATGCGTGTAGTGGAGGAGCGTGACGACGGGCGTCACCCCGAGGCGGACACAGTGGTCGACGAGGCGCCGGTAGCGCGCGAGGGCCGCGTCGTCGAAGCGGCCGCGCTCCCTCTCCACGCGGCTCCACGACACCGAGAACCGGAACGCGTTCGCGCCGATCGAGAGGGCCAGGTCGACGTCCTCCTCGTAGCGTTCCCAGGAGCCCACGGCGGCGCCGCAGGCGCCGCCGTTCGTGCGGCCCGCGGCCTCCCATTCGGTGAAGTCACAGGGGTCGTCCCCTTCCACCTGGTAGTGCGACACGGCCACGCCGAAGAGGCGCGGCCGATCCGCGAGCGGGAACCGGGGCCCGGGAGCGGCGTTCAGAACCGGAGCCCGGCCGAGAGCGCGAGCCGCGTCTCGCGGTCGCGGAACTTCTGGTACGACGGCCCGTCTGGCGGCGAGGTCACGCGCCGCCAGTCATGCTCGATCTCGAAGGCCACGGACGTGGAGCTCGACGCGTACCAGCGCACCCCGGCGAGCGCGGTGACCGTCTCGCGCCGGCCGCTCTTTCGCCGCACCGTGAGCCCCGACTCGTCGTCGCGACGGGCGTAGGCCGTCCCGAGCGTCACGCCCAGATCACGGGAGAGGAACACCGTCCCGCCGAGCGACCCGGACCACTCCGATGACGAGCCCTCGTCGGCTCTGCGGGGCGCGGCCGGGATCGTCACGTCGTCGAGGTCCGTCGTCGTCGAGAGGTACGAGGCCCCCGCGTCGAGGACGAGACGCCGCGAGAAGGCGAGCACGCGGCCCGAGAGGCGCGCGCCCAGCGGCACCCCCCGGATCTCGTACGAGAACGCGCTCGCGCTGCCTCCCGAGAAGACGCTGCGGTCGGCCCGATCCGTCGCGAGCCGGCCCGCGAGCCCCTCGACGGCCAGGGAGTGGTCTCCGAAGAACCGCCGCACGCCGAGGGAGACCGAGACGTTCGTGCTGCGCTGGTCGATGAGCCCGAGATCCTGCCGCCCCGAAGGCAGCTCCACGGAGTTCGTCGCGTCGGTCGTTCGGCGCGACAGCAGGTCGAGACCGCCCAGAAGGCAGGTCGAGCGGTCCAGGAACACGGCGGCCGAAGCCCCGCCGAAGGCTTCGTGACCGCTCCCCGAGAGCGTCGACGTGAGACCGGTCGAGACGCCCTGGCTGCTCCCCGTCGAGTCGTTCGAGAGGCCCGACAGCCCGCCCCGAAGCGAGACCGAGCCCGAGCGCGCGAGGTAGGGCAGCAGGGCGAGAGGGGAGGAGCCGTCGTCCGTCACCGGTGCGAGGAAGCGCGTGGCCACGGCCTCGCCCCCGCGCGACTCGGTGTCGCCGCGATACGAGAAGCCGGGGATCGACGTCCCGCTGATGACGACGTCGGTGCGGGTCGAGGAGGCCCGGTCCAACGCGAACGAGAGGCCCAGCTCGGTGCCGAAGTCCTGCGCGGAAAGGGGGCCCGCCGCGAGGGCGAGCGCGAGCAGCGGGCCGGGCAGAGACTTGGGATGCATTCCGGGAACGTTAACAGCGGCGCTACTCTTCCGGCATGAAGCGCTCCTTCGACCTCGACGGCTTCGTCAATGCCGCGCGCGGAGTCGTCCCCGCGGATCTCGTCTTCCGGAACGCCCGAGTCGTGAACGTCCTCACCGGCGAGATCCACGAGGAGAACGTGGGAATCGCCGGCGACCGCATCCTGGGCTTCGGCGACTACCGCGCCGCCAGCCCGGAGAACGAGATCGACCTCCGGGGCGCGTTCCTCGCGCCCGGGCTCTGGGACGCGCACCTCCACATCGAATCCACCATGACGACGCCCCGCACGTTCGCTCGGCTCGCGGCCGCGCACGGGACGGCGGCCGTGGTCACCGATCCGCACGAGATCGCCAACGTGCGCGGGGTGCAGGGCATCCGCGACTTCCTCGCCGGGTCCCGGGATCTCCCGGTGGAGATCCTCGTCATGCTGCCCTCCTGCGTGCCCTCGACGCACCTCGAGACGGCCGGCGCGAGCCTCTCGGCCGAGGACCTCGCGGCTCTCTGGGACGAGCCCAATGTTCTCGGCCTCGCCGAGCTCATGAACGTGCCGGGCTTTCTCTTCGGCGATCCCGGGGTCCGCGCGAAGGTCGAGGAGGCCCGCCGACGCGGCGTCCCCATCGACGGGCACTCGCCGCTCCTCTCGGGAAAGGATCTCAACGCCTACATCGGCGCGGGCATGACGAGCGACCACGAGTGCCTCTCGCGCGGCGAGGCGCTCGAGAAGGTCCGCCGCGGAATGGACATCTGGATCCGCGAGGGCACGGCGGCGAAGAACCTCGACGAGCTCCTGCCGCTCGTGACCCGCGAGAACAGCGAGCGCTTCGCGTTCGCGACCGACGACCGGCACCCCTGGGACCTCCTGACGCACGGCCATCTCGACCATCACGTGCGGCGCGCCGTCGCCGCGGGGCTTCCCCCCGTGATCGCGATCCGCCTCGCCTCCTGGAGCTGCGCACGCCACTACGGCTTCCGCGACCGCGGCGCGATCGCTCCGGGCTTCCGCGCCGACCTCCTCACGTTCGAGGCGCTGGAGGATTTCCGGCCCGATCTCGTGGTCCTGGGCGGGCGAAGGATCGCCCAAGGCGGGAAGCTCCTCGAGGAGCTTCCCGCCCAGCGGATGAGCGAGGGCCCGCTCCCGCGGCTCGACGGCTTCGACGCGACGCGCCTGAAGCTCGCGTGCGGCGAGGGAGCCAGCATCCGGGTCATCGAGGTTCTCGCGGGATCCCTCGCGACGGGAGCCTCGATCGAGAGGGCCCGCGTCGTGGATGGCGGCGCGGCGGCCGATCCAGCGCGGGACCTCGCGAAGCTCGCCGTGGTGGAGAGGCACCGCGGCACCGGCAACGTGAGCGTGTCGTTCGCGCGGGGCTTCGGCCTCGCGCGGGGCGCGATCGCCTCGTCCGTGGCGCACGACTCGCACAACATCATGGTGCTCGGGATGGACGACCCGTCGATGGAGACGGCCGTGCGCCGCGTGGCCGCGATCGGCGGCGGCATCGTCATCGCGAACGGTGCGCAGATTCTCGCGGAGGTTCCGCTGCCCGTCGCGGGGCTGATGTCGAACGAGGAGATGTCCGTCGTGGATCGTCAGGAGCGGGCGGCCAACGAGGCCGCCCTGGCGCTCGGAGCCACGATGCCGCATCCGTTCATGACGCTGGCGTTCCTCGCGCTGCCGGTGATTCCGGAGCTGAAGCTCACCGACCGCGGGCTCGTCGACGTGGCCGCGTTCGATTTCGTGAGTGCCGTCCTCTGACCCGAGAGGGCTGAACGAAAATTCTCCGGTGGGGGGCCTGGGGGGATCGAGAAAACCCCAGGATGAAATTCAGCGCGCCGGAGGCGTTTCCCGGCCCGGAGGGCTGAGCGGATTCAGCGTTTCAGGGACGCATCCCGCGCGAGCTCCTTGTCGCTGCACGGAAAGCCGAAGCCCGCGTCGAAGGCGCATCCGGCGACGCGGCTCGCGACCTCGGGAGCGCCCGACCTTTTCCCGAGCGCCGGCCACACGAGCGCGAGGAAGTCGTCGCGATAGCGATCGAAGTCCGCGGACCTCGAGTAAACCGGCGCGAGGTCGAGGAGCTTCTTCGCGAGCCCCTCCGAGACGAGCTTCGAGAGGCGCTCGCGAATCGCCGCGGCGCCGAAGGACGCCGCGCTCATTCCCGCCGCGGCGCCGAAGGACGCCGCGCTCCCGGCCGCCGCCTGCTCCTTCGCGAACGCGGAGAGCGGCACCGTGAGCCGTCCCCCCTTCCCCGTGAACACGAGGCAGGCGTCGGTGCTCTCCAGCGCGGCGCACCCTTCGGGACGCGGGCCGCCGGGCAGCACCAGTCGCCGGGAGAACGTCTCTCCGGTCGCGTGGTCCTTCACGAGCTCCAGGGAGTCGAGGCCCGTGGGGTCCTGCCGCGAGAAGAGCTCGAGGCGCGTCGCGCCGGTCGCGAGGAGGAGCCGGGTCTCGTCCCCGTCTCCGTTGCGGAGGAAGAGGACCGAGAGCTCGAAGACGGGCTCGGCCTTTTCGTACACGAAGTGCCAGCGCGCCCTCCGTTCCGTCTGCGCCTCGGTTTCATCTCCAGCGAGCAGAAGAAGGCAGCAGGCGGCGAGCCCCCACAGGGCTCTACGCGTGGGAGACAGGACCCCAGACCTTCTCGGAGATGAACACCGAAACGAGCCAGGAATCGAGCTTTCCCTGCCGGGCCTCGTCCTCGAGGATCCGGAGCGCGCCGTCCCGCGCGACGGCCTTCTTGTAGGGCCGGTCCGACGCAGTGAGGGCGTCGTAGATGTCGCACACGGTGAGCATGCGGGAGCCGAGCGGGATGTCTCCGCCCGGCA
>JAEUQS010000875.1 GCA_016789625.1 Acidobacteriota bacterium
TTGCGGAAGCGGACGGTCTGGCGTTCGAGACGCACACCGGCTGGACCGCGCGATCCCCGTCGACGGGGATCTTCCGCGACAGGGAAGAGGGCCGTCGCGCGCTCATCGAGTGGGCGCGGGCCCACCGGTCCCTGTCCTTCGCGCTCTCGTCCGCCCGCTGCCTCGTCCTCGCGGACGCCGGAGACGGAACGTTCCGGCTCTGGCAGGTCGTGCGGCGGGAGCCGACTCTTCGCGATCAGCTGAGCCTGGCGTTCGGGGAGTCGCCGGAGCGCGTGGCCGACGCCCTCGTCGGTGCGGCCCGGATGGTGCTCGCGGCGCCCCGTCTCGCTCACGCCGGGAAGCCCGGACGGAGTGTCTCCGCGGTCCGAATCGAGGACATCGGGATCGTGGACGGCCAGCCCGTCGTCATCGGCCCCGCGCCCCATCCGCTGGAAGGGCGCGTGCTCCCGGCGCCGCCGCGAAGGCACGATGAGCGCCTCGAAGAGGCGTTCGGATCCCTCGTCCGGGAAGGCCTTCGTTGCAGGGTCCCGGAGACTCCGGCCGTGATCGACCGGATCCTCGAGCGGTGCTCGAGCCTGCCCGATCTCGGCGAGACCGGAGCGGCTCTCGCGATGGTCCTGTTGGGCGAGGCGCCCGCCCCTTGAGGTAGCCTTGAGCCGTCTGGACGAAGCGAAACGGAGGCCTGCAAAGAGCGACCGCGAAGCCTCGGCCGAGGGCGAGCGGCTGCGGGCGTTCCTCGATCCGCTGCTCGAGGCCGGGGGCGACTTCTCATCCGATGACCTCCTGAGGGGCATCGCGCCTCTCGACGACGCGACTCTCCGGGTGCTGGTCCGCGTGGCAGAGCGCGCGGCGGAGCGCGCGGCGGCCGGGGTGCGGCGCCAACGGGATTCCGCGACGACGGCGCTCTCTCCGTTGCTCTCCTGCACGCACGATCTCGATGGGGTGCTCGTCGCCGTCGACGAACGCGCGGCGAGCCTCCTGGGCTACTCCCCCTCGGACCTGGTGGGCCGCCCTCTCCGCGACTTCATCGAGCCGGGAGCCGTCCACGGCCTCGAGACCTATCTTCGGGAGCTCCGACAGACGGGCCGTGCGGAGGGGATCTTCCGGGTCGTCGCCAGGGGTGGGCAGATCGTGGTGCTTCGGTTCCAGAGCGGCGTGTGTCCGCTCGAGAGTGGAACCGGCACCGCCCGGGCCGAAGGGCGGGCCGTCGACGTGACGCTGCTGTGGGATTCCGTGAACCTCGCCCGGAGGGAATCGCACGCGACCCTGCGCGCCACCCTCGAAGCCGTTTCCGAGGCAATCCTGATCGTGGGTCGCGACGGAGAGGTTCGCATGGCAACCGGGCGCTTTCGCGCTCTCTGGGGCGACATCGGCGAGAACTTTCCGGCGTACCTTCGCGGAGCGGGCCGGTGGGACGTCGCCGAGCCCGAAGCGTTCCTCGGCCGCGTCGAGCTCCTTCTCCTCGACCCGGCCACCGAAGCGGAGGGCGCTCTCCAGATGGTCGACGGACGCGTGCTCACCTGGACGAGCACGCCCCTCGGCGCCGGCAGCTTCCGGGGGCGAACCTTCGCGTTTCGCGACGTCACGCGCGCGCAGGCCGCGGATCGGCGTCTTCGGGAGTCCGAGGAGCTCTATCGCTCTCTTTTCGAGAACAACGGAGCCGGCGCGTACCGGATCGGCGTCGACGGACGGTTCCTCGATTGCAATACGGCCCTCGCGCGCCACCTGGGCTTCGAATCGCGCGGAGAGCTGATGGAGAGGAACGCGAGCGAGTTCGTCTTCTCCAGCGGGGATCGTGACGGATTCCTGGTGCGCGCCCGAGCGAACGGCCGGATCCACGGAGAGGAGGTCTGCCTGAGGCGGCGCGACGGCAGCCCGGGCTGGTTCATCTCGAACGCGGACTATCTTCCCGGCGCGACGCCGGCCGACGACTCTCTGGCGGGGACCCTCGTGGACGTGACCGAGCTCCGGCGGGCTGCCGAGCGACTCGCCGATTCGGAAGATCGCTACCGGCTCCTCTTCGACGGGAGCCCCCTGCCGATGCTGCTCTGGGATTTCGAGACCCGCAGGATCCTCGCGGCCAATCACGCGGCCAAGGCGTTCTACGGCTTCCCCGGAAACGAGATTCGGTCGGTCCTCGTCACCGACCTGCTTTCGCCTGCCGGTCGCCAGGACTTCGAGAGCCACTGGAGGGACCGGGATTCCGAGGAATCGATCTCCAGGGCCGGCGTGCAGCGGACGAAGGCAGGGGACTCCAGGTCCGTGCATGTCACGGGGCATGGCATGAAGCTGGGAGACCGCGTCGTGAGGTTCGAGGCGGTCCTCGACATGACCGAGCGAACGGCGGCGCTCCGGCGGCTCACCGAATCCGAAGCCCGATATCGCAGCCTGTTCGAAGGGATTCCGCTCCCCGCGTGGCACCTCGACGCCGGGAGCCTCGCCGTGCTGCAGGAGAACGACGCGGCGCAGCGGCTGTACGGCCGCCGCGATCTTCCCGCGGGGTCGACCTACGTCACGGATCTCGCCGTCGCGGAGCAGCGTCCGGCGTTTGCCGCGTGGCTTCGCTCTCCGCAAAGGGAGAGCGGCGCGCGCTTCGAGCACGTCCGCTCGGACGGCTCGACGATCCAGGTCGAGTGCGTGGCTCAGGGCGTCGAATCGGAGCTGGGCGCGACGCTCATCCTCGTCGGCGCCGACGTGACCGAGCGCCTTCGTGCCGAAGAAGCCACGAAGAGGCTCCAGGCCTCGGTGAGGGAGACCGCCCGGGAGTGGGCGGTCACGTTCGACGCCATCGAGTCGCCCGTCCTCGTCACCGATTCCCAGGGCGTCATTCAGCGGTTGAACCGCGCCGCCCTGCTGAGCGCCTCGCTCCAGAGGAGCGGCCTGCGCACCTACTCCGACGTCGTGGGGCGGCGCGCGGACGAGATGGGGCCGGCCCAGCCGTGGAGAGCCCTCGCGGAGGCGATCCGCGAGAGCGGGGGAGGGCGGGGAACGAAGACCTCCCAGGCCGTCGACGCGACGACCGGTACCTCGTGGCAGATCATCGCGAGCCCGGATCGCGACTCCGGGCGCATCGTCCTCGTCGCTCACGACATCACGCTCGTCACCGAGCTGCAGTCGAGCGTCGCCAGGGCCCAGACCATGGCCGCAATCGGGGCGCTCGTCTCGGGCGTGGCCCACGAGGCGCGAAACCCTCTCTTCGGAATCTCGGCCACGCTGGATGCCCTCGAGACCCGCTTCGCCGGGCAGCCCGACTACCTCGAGCTCGCGCAGGTGCTGAGACGGCAATCGCAGCGCCTGCTCACCCTCATGCAGGAGCTTCTCGACTACGGCAAGCCCTCGAAGCTGGAGCTCCGTGCGGCCCGCTTCGAGGACGTCGTCTCCCTGGCCATCGAAAGCTGCGCTCACGAGGCCGAGAGACGGGGCGTGCGGGTCGAGTCGTCGGCCGAGGGTCCGCTACCCGAGGTCGTCATCGACGCGAACCGCATCGCGCAAGCGCTGCGAAACCTGGTGGAGAACGCGGTCCAGCATTCCCCCCGGGGAGGGACGGTCTCCGTCGTCCTGAAAGGAATCGAGGGCCCCCACCGCGCCGTGGAATGCCGTGTCGAGGATCGGGGAACCGGCTTTCCCGAGGAGCATCTTCACCGCGCCTTCGAGCCGTTCTTCTCGCGCCGTCGCGGCGGAACCGGTCTCGGCCTCTCGATCGTGCGGCGCTTTCTGGACCTCCATGGCGGAACGATCGCCGCTTCGAACCGGGACGGCGGGGGGACCGCGATGGTCCTCCGGCTTCCGGCGCGGCCGCCGGACGGGAGCCCGTCGTGAGCTTCTGGGACGACGCTCTCCAGGAGCTCCGAAGGGACTTCATCACAGGCGCGGTCGGGAGGCTCTCCGAGCTGGAGGCGTGCATCGAGAGCCTCGCGTCGGATCCCCGGGATGCTTCGGCGCTGGCCGGGATCATCGGGCACTTCCATCGGCTCGCGGGCGCGGGCGCGTCGTTCGGGCTGCCCGCCGTTTCGCGGCTCGGTGCTTCGGGCGAGAGGTCGAGCCTCGCGGTTCGCGACGAGGGACGCGGCCCCACCTCGGAGGAGCTCGCCGAGTGGCTCCAGCTCCTCCGCGACGCCAGCGCCGAGTTCCAGAGGTCGAGCTCGCCGGACACCTGGGTGGACGGCCGGGCCGACTCGTCGATCGCCTCGAGCGCGGGACGGTTCCAGGCCCTCGTCGTCGACGACGATCCCGACGTCGTCCGCCTCCTCCGGATGATTCTGGAGAGACACGGAGGCCTGGTTCGCAGCGCCGCCTCGGTGGCGGCCGCACAGGACGCCCTCTCGGCTCTCCTGCCCGACCTCCTCGTCGTGGATGTCCTTCTGCGCGACGGGTCCGGGCACGACCTCGTCGAGCGGGTCCGCAGCCTGCCGAGAGGAGCCGGGGTTTCGATCCTGACGTGCAGCTCGCGGGGCGCGGGCAGGGAGCGCGCCGAAGCCGTGCGGCGGGGGGCCGACGCCTTTCTCCAGAAGCCGATCGATCGTGGCGAGGTGATCGCCCGGGTCGATCAGCTGCTCTCGCGGCCGGGTCTCACCCCGGGGCGTGTCGCGTACCTCGGTGAAGGGGGGCTGGCCCGCCGGTCTCTCGAGTCTCCGCTCGCGTCCCTG
>JAEUQS010000016.1 GCA_016789625.1 Acidobacteriota bacterium
GGAAGCGCCTCACGCACCTCGGCCCCTCGGGGGCCGGCCAGCTCGGCAAGGCCGTGAACCAGGTGATCGTCGCCGGAAACCTCATGGCGGCCGCCGAGGGGCTCGCGCTCGCGAAGGCCGCGGGACTCCCCCTCGGCGCGCTGCACGAGGCGCTCACCGCGGGCGCGGCGAATTCCTGGGCCCTCACGGTGCTGGGCCGCAAGATGATCGACCGCGACTTCGCTCCGGCCTTCGCGATCCGGCACCAGCAGAAGGACCTCGCGATCGTCCTGAAGACGGCCCGTGAAGCCGGCGTTCCGTTGCCCGGAGCGGCCCTGGTCCACCAGCTCCTCACGGCGCTCGAGGCGCAGGGTGCGGGCGGGGACGGCACGCAGGCGCTCCTCCGGCTCTACGAGAGCCTCTCGCGGCAAACTTAGAATCACCTGAACGGAGGATTCCCATGCGCATCACACGGGTCTTCGCATTCGCGCTCGTCGCCCTTCTGGCCGCCCTTCCCGCGCTCGCCAGCGAGAAGAAGGTGTTCGAGAAGAGCTATTCCTTCGGCGAGAAGGAACAGAAGATCGGGATCAAGGTCGACGACGTCGTCATCGAGTCGTTCCGCATCCGCAACTGGCCCGACGCCGAGGACTTCGAGAAGGCCGAGAAGGACCTCAACGACACGCACACGATGGTCGTCGAGTTCACTTACTCGAACCGCGATCTCGACCACGACTACAAGTGCACGTACACGGTGACGATCCCGGGCAAGGACGGCAAGCCTTACGGCACCAACGACCGGACGGCGACGCTCGACAAGGGCAAGGTCGACGACACGAACAAGATGTTCGTCAAGATGCGGACGAACGAGTACAAGGCCGCGAAGAAGATCGAGATCAAGTTCGAGATCTGGAGGAAGTGAGAATCCCCCATTCGGGGGAGGCGGCGGGGCCGCGGGAGGCGCACATTGAGGGCACCATGAAGAAGCTCTCTCTCGTTCTCCTCGCGGCCCTGGCCCTGTCCGGATCCTCCCGCGCCGGCTCCGAGATGCCCCCCGTCTCCGCCGTCTACCTGACGAGGGGCCTCGCGGAGTTCCACGTGAAGCCCGAGGAGGCCCGGGTGACGATCAACGGAAAGGTCATCGGAACGTCGGACGACTGGGACGATGCCGGCGGCGGCGACACCTACAGGTTCAAGAAGACCGGCTGGTACTGGGTCAAGTTCTCGCACCCGGGCTACGCCACCGAGTGGGTGCGCATCGAGGTCGACCCCGGCGCCAGGGAAAAGCTCGCCAAGGTGAAGCTCAAGCTGAAAAAGCGGTAAGCGGTAGGAACTACCGCCCGGCCTCGTCCTCGAACAGCAGCTCCTGCGGCTTGAGCAGGTTGGCGACGCCGTCCAGCACCACGCGCGACCAGCCGGGCCGCCCCTCGGGATCCAGGGAGACGTAAGGCACGTTCCAGGCCTCGAGCGTTTCCCTGAGGAGCGTGTCGATGTCACGCTGGAACCTGAGGTCGGTATCCCGAACGCCGTCGAACCGGGGATCCCCCACGATGGGCACGAGGAACAGCGCGTCGTACGACGCCGTCCAGCTCCGCACGAGCTCCTCGAAGTACTGCGGCAGCGGCTCCCCGCCCATGGCCCTCTTCAGGTAGCAGAAGTTGTCGAGCACCGCGCGGTCGCACACCACGGCCTCTGCCTTGTTCGTGGCCGCGAGCTCCCAGGCGATCTGCGTGTGGAGGATCCAGCTCTGGGCCGAGAGCGTCGTGTCGCGGTTGATGGGGAGGGGGCATTCGCGGGCCACCTCGCGCACGAGCTCCACCGTGACGTCGCGCCGCTTCAGCTGCGCGGCGAGGTCGTAGCACAGCGTCGTCTTCCCCACGCCGTGCGTGCCGATGAACGCCGCCTTCATGAGGCCGCGGATCCTCTCACGAGCATCGAGACGACGGCCTCGCGGCCCTCGTCGAGGCGGGGTGGCGCCGAGGCGCGCGGCGGATCGAAACCCTCGAGCAGGAACGGAGCGCGCACCGTGGGCACGAGCGCCCGTCCCGGGGTGTACGTCTCGAGGACGAGCCCGTTCGCGCGAGCCTCCTCCGAGCGGAGCGCCTCGAGCACCGTGGCGACCTCCCCGGCGGGCACTCCGGCCGCGCGGCAGCGGGCGATCCAGGTTCCGGCGTCCTCCATGGCGAACCGCTCGGAAAGGAGCTCGACGAGGGCTTCACGGTTCGCGACCCGGCAGGGGTTCGTGAGGAATCTCTCGTCGGAAGCGAGGTCCGGGAGGCTCACGACCCGGGCCAGCGCGCCGAACTGCGCGTCCGTTCCGCAGGCCACGAGGAAGAAGCCGTCCCGCGCGCGAAACGGGCGGTAGGGCTCGATCGAAGGGTGCGCGTTGCCGAGGCGCGGCGCGTCCGTTCCCGAGACGAGCGCATTGCCGGCCACGTTCACGAGGCCGAAGACGGCCGACGAAAAGAGGTCGGTCGCGACGTGGGAGCCGGTTCCGTCGCGGTCCCGGGCCCTGAGCGCCGCGAGGATCGCCGTGACGGCGGCCCAGCCCGCGAGAACGTCGACGACGGCGACCCCGGCCTTGCTGGGCGGCGCGTCCGTGGGCCCCGTGATCGACATGAGCCCCGAAGCCCCCTGAGCGAGGAGATCGAATCCCGGAAGGCCGGCCGACGGGCCCGATACCCCATAACCCGATATCGTGCAGGTCACGAGGCGCGGGTTCGCCGCGCGCAGCGCGTCGAGGGAGAGCCCGAACCCCTCGAGCGTGCCCGGCAGGAAGTTCTCCACGACGACGTCGGCGAGGAGCGCGAGCTTCCGCACGATCTCCGCGTCCTCGGCGCGCGAGAGGTCGAGCGCGATCGATTCCTTCCGCCGGTTCACCGAGAGGAAGTAGGCGGCCTCGCCGTCGAACGACGGCGGCGCCCAGCTCCGCGTGGGGTCTCCGCCGCGCGGGTCCTCCACCTTCACGACGCGGGCTCCCAGATCCGCGAGCAGCATCGTCGCGAGGGGGCCGGCCAGGACCCGCGACAGGTCGAGCACGAGCACCCCGTCGAGGGGCGGTCGCCGGCCCGGCCCTTTCACGTGGCCCGCTTGAGCACGACGAGCGTCGTGTCGTCGGCCGGCGGACCGCCGCCGGTGTGGAGCACGAAGTCGGCGAGGAGCGCCTCGATGATGGCGGCGGCGGGCCGGCGGAAGAGCCCGATCCCCTCCAGCACGGCCCGGGGCCTCTCGTAGCCCCAGGGCTCGTCGAAGCCGTTGGGCCCCTCGAAGAGCCCGTCCGACGCGATGAGGAGCGAGGCGCCCCGCGGCAGCTCGACCTCGAGCTCCTGGTACGTGCGCTTCGGACCCTGCCCGAGCGGCAGCCCCGAGACGGAGAGCTCCGTGGAGCGCCCTTCGTGCAGGAGGATGGGGTACGGGTGACCGGCGTTCGCGATGCGTCCCCGGCCCGTCGCGGGGTCGAGGCAGAGGAGCGCGAGCGACGTGAACGTGCGCTGCGGCCCGAGCGTGCGGAGCACGCGGTCCACCTCGCCCAGGATCTCGCCCGGCCCGCGGCCCGCCTTCACGAGGCTCGCGAGGGAGGCCTTGACCATGGCCTGCTGGATGCCGCAGGAGTAGCCGTGCCCCGCGACGTCCCCCGCCGCGATCCAGAGCCCGCCCGAGGTGTCGACGATGAAGTCGTAGAGGTCGCCTCCCGCCTCCGTCGCCAGCATCGTCTTCACCGAGATCTCGTAGCCGGGAACCTCCGGAGGCTTCTCGGGCAGGAGCGAGAGCTGCATGCGCGAGAGGAGGCCCATCTCGTACTGGACCCGCCGCTCGGACTCGAGACGGCGCACGTACTCGGGTGCCTCGACCTTCACGTCGTCCTCGCGATCGGGCCGGCTCATGCCCACGAAGCCGAAGACGGCGATCGCGACGAGCGTGAGGCCGGCGACCGCGCCGGGACCCAGGTTCCCGCGGGGATGGATGACCGCCGCCAGAAGGTCGCGAAGGAGCGGCCCGGCGGTCGCCGCGACGAGCAGCGCCGCGAGTCCGTGGCTCC
>JAEUQS010000027.1 GCA_016789625.1 Acidobacteriota bacterium
GAGGGGCACCGGCTTTCCCTGAGCCGGGCGGAACGTCGCGGGCTCGATCCAGAGGTCGTGAGCGTTCGCGAGGCCCGCAAATGCGAGGAGGGCGGCCGAAGCCGCCCTCCCGAGGAAGCGATAACGGGATCTCCCGAACAAACTCACGCCGGAACGGCGCTGCGCGACGAGACCCTCACGGCCTCGGCCACGAACGCGTCCTGCTCCGCCTGGAACACGTGGTGCGAGCCCGGCGCCGGGCTGGCCAGCTCGCGCCGGCCGATGTAGCGGAGCGCGCGCACCTCGCCCTCGACCTTGCCGTCGAGGAGCTGCTCGCGCACGAAGCGCCACGCGCCCATGTTGCGCGGCTCCTCCTGCGCCCACACGAGCTCGGCCTGGCGCGGATAGCGAGAGAGAACCCGCGCGATGTCGGCCGCCGGGAAGGGGTAGATCTGCTCGAGCCGCACGATGGCGACCTCGCCGCCCGTCTGCTTCTCGCGCGCGGCGAAGAGCTCGTAGGAGACCTTGCCGCTCGTGAACACGATGCGCCGCACGCCGTCGGTGGGGCGGCCGCGGAACGCGTCGTCGTCGAGGACGGGCTGGAACGTGCCCTCGAGAAGGTCGCTGAGCGTCGACACGGCCTTGGGGTGCCGGAGCAGGCTCTTCGGCGACATGAGGATGAGAGGCTTCTTGGCCTCGAGCGTCGCCTGCCGCACGAGCGCGTGGAAGTACTGCGCGGGCGTGGTGAGGTTCATGACGCGGAGGTTGTCCTCGGCGCAGAGCGTGAGGAAGCGCTCGAGGCGCGCCGAGGAGTGTTCCGGGCCCTGGCCTTCCTGCCCGTGCGGGAGGAGCAGCACGAGGCTGCACTTCTGGTTCCACTTCTGCTCGGAGCCCGAGATGAACTGGTCGATGATGACCTGCGCGCCGTTCGCGAAGTCGCCGAACTGGCCTTCCCAGAGGACGAGCGCGGCCGGATCGGCCACGGAGTAGCCGAACTCGAAGCCCATGACACCGGCCTCGGAGAGGAGGCTGTCGAGCACCTCGAACTTCGCGCGGGCGCCCGGCGTCGCGTTGAGCGAGACGATCTCTTTCCCGGTCTGGTAGTCGGCCAGCACCGAATGGCGCTGGCTGAACGTCCCGCGGCCGCAGTCCTGTCCGGAGAGGCGCACGGGAACGCCCTTCTGCAGAAGCGTGCCGAACGCGAGCGCCTCGGCGCCGGCCCAGTCGATGTCGCCGGTCGCGAAGTCGGCCCGCTTCTTGAGCACGGGCCGGAGCTTCGGATGGAGCTCGAAGCCCTCGGGCACCGTGGAGATGGCCTGGATGACGCCCAGGATGTTCTGACGGGCGTCGCCCTCTGCGTACACGGGACGGGCCGGCAGCGCCAGGGAGTCGACGAAGAGGCGCGCGGCGCCGCCGCGGTTGGTGTAGGCGGCGTCCAGCTCGGCCTTCTTCTCGGCCCAGAGGGCGTCCACCTCGGCCTGAGTGACGGCCTTCTCGCGGAGCAGCACTTCCTGGTAGCGGTGCGCCACGGAGGCCATGGCCTTGATCTTCTGGTAGAGGAGCGGCTGTGTGTAGCTCGGCTCGTCGCCCTCGTTGTGACCGTAGCGGCGGTAGCAGACCATGTCGATCACGACGTCGCGCCCGAACGTGTTGCGGAAGTCGAGAGCGATGTCCACCACGTGCACCACAGCCTCCGGGTCATCGCCGTTTACGTGGAAGACCGGGGACTGGATCATCTTGGCGACGTCGGTGCAGTACGGCGAGGAGTGCGCATCTGCCGGGTTCGTGGTGAAGCCGATCTGGTTGTTCACCACGACGTGCACGGTGCCGCCCGTGGCATAGCCCGTGAGGAGCGACATGTTGATCGTCTCGGCCACGATGCCCTGACCGGCGAACGCGGCGTCCCCGTGGAGCAGGATCGGCAGCACCTTCTTGCGTTCGTGATCCCCGAGGCGGTCCTGCATGGCGCGCACGACGCCCTCGACGACGGGGTCCACGAACTCGAGGTGGCTGGGGTTCGGGGCGAGGCCCACAGTGAGCTTCTGGCCGCCGGGAGCGATGTGCTCCCCCACCGCGCCGAGGTGGTACTTCACGTCGCCCGAGCCCTGGATGGTGTCGTCGGCGACGTCCTCGAACTCGTTGAAGATCTTCTCGCAGGGCTTGCCCACCACCGTGGCGAGCGTGGTGAGGCGGCCGCGGTGCGGCATGCCGATCACGGCGTCCACGATGCCGGCCTCCGCGGCACGGTCGAGGAGGCGGTCCATGAGCGCGACGGCCGACTCCCCTCCCTCGAGCGAGAAGCGCTTGTGACCCACGTACTTCGTGTGCAGGAATTTCTCGAAGCTCTCGGCCTCGACGAGCTTGCCGAGGATCTTCTTGCGAACCTCGGGCGAAGGCTGGAGCTTGTTGCGGGTGGACTCCATGCGGTCCATGAGCCAGCGCTTCTGCTCCGGATCCTGGATGTACATGTACTCCGCGCCGATCTTGCCGCAGTAGGTCTGGCGGAGGACCTCGATGATCTCGCGCAGCGTGGCCTTCTGCGTGCCCGCGAGGCCGTTCGTATAGAACTTGCGGTCGAGGTCCCACAGCGTGAAGCCGTAGGCGCCCGGGTCGAGATCGGGGTGCGTCTTCACGCCGTCGGCGCCCAGCGGATCGAGGTCGGCCGCGAGGTGGCCGCGCACGCGGTACGCGTTGATGAGAGGCAGCACCTTGGCCTGCTTCTCGACGGCCTCGGACGAGCGCCCCCCCTGGTAGAAAGGGGAGCCTTCGTCCTTCTCCCAGGTCACGGGCAGGTAGGGCACCTTGAGCGTCGCGAAGACGTTCTCGTAGAAGCCCGCTCCGCCCTGCAGCAGATCCTGCAGCGTGCCGAGGAAGAGGCCGCTCTCGGCCCCCTGGATGATGCGGTGGTCGTACGTCGAGGAGACGTTCATGACCCGCGCGATGCCCAGCGCGCCGAGGACCTCCTCGGGCATCGCCGAGAACTCGGTGGGATACGCCATCGCGCCCGTCGCGATGATGGCGCCCTGGCCGGGCATGAGCCGCGGCGCCGAGGCGAACGTGCCCACGGTGCCCGGGTTCGTGAGCGAGATCGTGGTGCCCTGGAACGCCTCGGGGTCGATGGCGTTCTTCCGCGCCTTCTGGACCATGTCGTCGAAGGCCGCGAGGAACTGCGGGAACGTGAGCGCCTGGGCGTTCTTGATGTTCGGGACCATGAGGGTCCGCGAGCCGTCCTTCTTCTGGACGTCCACCGCGATGCCGAGGTTCACGTTGGGTTTCTTCACGCGGACCGGCTTGCCGTCGGCCTCGCCGTACGCGTCGTTCATGCCCGGGTGCTTCAGGAGCGCCTGGACCATGGCCCACGCCACGAAGTGCGTGAACGAGATCTTGCTCTGGGCGAAGGCCTCGCGGTGCTGGTTGAGGAGCCTGCGGTTCTCCTCCATGACCTTCACCGAGATCACGCGGTTCGAGGTCGCCGTGGGCATCGCGAGCGATGCGTCCATGTTCCGCGCGACCGTGGCCGGACCGCCGTACATGGGCTGGGCGGTCTCCCCTTCGCGGGGCGCCGGGTACGTGACGGCCGTCACCGCGGAGCGGGCGGGAACGGCAGCGGCCGGAGCCGCAGGCGCTGCCGGCGCGGGCGCGGGCAGCGCGAGGCGCGGCGAAGGGGGCTCGGGAAGGGGCGCCGTCTCGACGCCGGCCTGGCTCTCGAGATCGTGGAAGGCGCGCCGCCAGTCGTCGCCCACGGAGGCGGGGTCGACGCGGTAGTGGGCGTAGAGGTCGAGCGCGAAGCTGGCGTTGTCGCCGAAGGCCTCGAGCATCCGGTTCACGAGAAGGTCTTTTTGGCTGCTCATTCTTGGTGTTTCCTGTCGGGCGCCCGGCGGGGAGAGCCGCATGCGCCGCAAAGAGAGGGATTCTACGATTTCAGGCCGTGACGTCCCGCTTCGTGAAGATGAGGAAGCTCGCGAGGAGCGCCGCGCAGGCCCACCCGCCGAGGACCGCCGCGCAGAAGCCCAGCGTCATGCCGGGCACCGGAGGCGGCACTCCGGCGTAGAACTCTGCGAGCGGCAGGCACGAGACGAAGAGCCACTTCGCGCCCACCCAGTCGGACGCGATGCGCGAGAGGATCGTCCCGGCCACGAGCGTCGCCATCATGGTGCCCATCGCCGCGGCGGCGGCGCGAAAGAGGATCGACAGGAGCACGCTGATCGTGCCCACGCAGATCGACGCGTACCACGCGAGGCCCCAGGCCGCGAGCGTGTCCTGCCAGAGCGGGATCACGCGCACCAGATCCGGATCGATGCCTCCCTCTCCCAGGCGGAAGCCGCCCAGCATCGGAGCGCCGAAGCCCTTCCACCCGAACGGCACCGAGCCCACGAGGTACGCCATCGCCACGGCCGCCGCGATCGTCAGCGTGGTGAAGAGCGCCATCGCGAGGAGCTTCGAGACGAGGATCTTCCAGCGCGACACCGGCCGGGTGAGAAGGAGCGGCAGCGTGCCCTCTGACAGCTCTGCGGAAACGAGGTCGGAGGCGAAGATCGCCACGAGGAGCGGCAGCAGCAGGACGCTGCCCGACCCGGCGAACGCCCGGCAGAACGCGGGCCCCGTGAGGACGTCGGGCCGGACGTCGTGCGCGAGGTGGTAGCGCAGCCGGGCGGCCTCGAACTTCATCATCCGCGCGAACGCCTCGGGGGCGCGCCCCGAAGCAGACTGCCTGTCGAGCTGTGCGACGCGCCGGGCGATGGCCGGGCGCCAGTCGGCCCCGGCGGTC
>JAEUQS010000053.1 GCA_016789625.1 Acidobacteriota bacterium
CTCGTCCACGTTCTGCCCCACGCGCTCCTGCCCGCCATCGCGGGCGCGCCCTACGTTCTCGGCGGCGCCGTGCTCACGGAGGCGGCGCTGTCGTTCCTGGGCCTCGGGACGCCTCCTCCCGCGCCTTCCTGGGGACGCGCCCTTTCCGATTCCCGCGGGCTCCTCGGCGAAGCCTGGTGGTGCGTGCTCCCGCCGGGCATCGCGCTGCTCCTCTTCGTCCTCGCCGCGCGGGCCCTCGGCGACACGCTCACGTCGAGGCGCTTACAATCCGCCGCGCTTTGAAAACAGCCGTCTATCCGGGCTCTTTCGACCCGATGACCAACGGCCACGTGGACCTCGTGCGGCGCGGCTGCCGCATCTTCGACAGAGTTCTCGTGGCGGTGCTCGTGAACGGCGACAAGGTCCCGCTCTTCACGGTCGACGAGCGGATCGCGATGGTCCGCTCCGTGTTCCGCAGGCAGCCCCAGGTGCGCGTGAAGGCCTTTTCGGGCCTCCTCGTGGACTTCCTCCGCGCCGAGGGCGCGAACGTCGTGGTGAGGGGACTTCGCGTCATGTCCGACTTCGAGTACGAATTCCAGATGGCCCTCATGAACCGGAAGCTGGACCCCGAGGTGGAGACGATCTTCCTCACGCCGAAAGAGGAGCTGTCCTACCTTTCGAGCCGGCTCGTGAAGGAAGTCCACGGGCTCGGCGGCGACGTCTCGGGCCTCGTCCCGTCGCTCGTCCTCCGCGCGCTCAACCGCAAGCTGCCGACGGCTTCATGAAGGCGAGGGAATCGGCTCTTCTGGCCGTGGCCACGGGCGCCACGGTGGGGCTCACGGCCGCGTTTCTCCGCGCGCCGAACGTCCTCTTCGCCGACTCGGGCGAGCTCCTGACCGCCGTCGCGACCAAGGGCGTCGCACACCCTCCCGGATTTCCGCTGTATCTCCTGCTGGGCGGGCTCTTCCTGGATCTCACCGGAGGTGCCGGACCTTCGGCGGCCTCGCGGCTGAACCTCTTCTCGGCCCTTTCGACCGGAGTCGCGGCGGCCTTTGCCGTCCTCGCCGCGCTCGTCGCGATCGAGCGGACGGCGCTCGCGGGGAACCTCGACACGGCCTCGCGGCGCGTGCTGGCCGTGCTGGCCGGTCTCCTTTGCGGGTTCGGGCCGACGCTCTTCGATTTTTCGCTGGGCACGGAGGTCTACGGCCTCCATGCCGCGTTTCTCGCGGCGGCTCTCGCCTCCGCCCTGGCAGCGGGGAATCCCGGGAGGACGCCGCGGGACGCGTCGCGCCTCACGTTCCTGACGGGCCTCGCCGTGGGCTGCGGGCTCGGCGTGCATCACGCCACGATGGTCGTGATGATGCCGGGTCTCGCGGTGCTCCTGTGGGGCGTCGACGAACGGCCCGCGCGCCTTCGCCGCGTGGGCCTCTTCGCGGCCGGGCTCGTGCCGGGGCTGCTGACGTACGCGGTCCTGCCGATCCGTGCGGCGGGCTGGCCCGCGCTCAACTGGGGCAATCCTTCGAACCCCTTCCGGTTCTGGGTGCACATCTCGGCGCGCGACTACCAGGTCAACATCGAGAACGATCTGGGCACGATCCTCGAGCACGCGGCGCGCTTCCTCGATTCGTATCGCGCGGAGTTCACGATCGCTGGGCTCGTCCTCGCGCTGCTCGCAGGAGCCCTCATCCGCGGCGCGGGACGCCTCGCCGTCCCCGGCCTCTTCGTCGTCCTCCTCGGCGATATCGCGTTCGCGGTGCGCTACGAGATCGCCGAGGACCAGGCGGCGTACTACATCCCCACGTTCATCGCGACCTCGATCCTCGTGGTCCTCGGAACCGCGGCTGTCGCTGCCCGCTTCGAGAGCCTCCCGCGACGCCGTGCCCTGGTCGGGACGGTCACCGCTCTCGCGCTCGTCCTCGTGGTGTGGAACGTGAAGCAGAAAGCCGGCCGGCGGTTCGACGATCGCGCCGTCGAGGCCGCCCGCAACGCCTTCGCGTCGATTCCCGAGGGCGCGCTCGTGTTCACGGCCGAGTGGAACCTCTACGCGCCCATGGTGGGGCTCCGGCAGGTTGCCGGGGAGCGCCGCGACGCCATCCTCATCGACGTGCTCCTGCTGCGTCGCGGGTGGTACCTCGATGCGTGGAAGCGCAAGTACCCGGAGCGGCACGCGGAGATCGCGACGGACTTCGACACCTACAGGACGCGTCTCGCAGACTGGGAGGAA
>JAEUQS010000081.1 GCA_016789625.1 Acidobacteriota bacterium
ACGCACATCCTGAACAACAACAACATCCCGCCCACGACCCCCGTCAGCGAGGTCCTTCCGTCGCGCACGCGCACGATGAACTTCAGGCTCACCGTCCGCGACAACAAGCCCAACGGCGGCGGCGTCAATTTCGCGAGCACCACGGTGTCCTCGAACGCGGGAGCCGGCCCCTTCGCGGTCACGTCCCAGAACACGGCCACGAACTGGACCGTCGGCACCCAGACCGTGACCTGGAACGTCGCGAACACCACCGCGGCGCCCGTCAGCTGCGCGAACGTCGCCATCACGTTCTCGGCGGACGGCGGAACCACCTTCGGAACGGTCCTCGCGGCCTCGACCCCGAACGACGGCACCGAGAACATCACGGCGCCGGCCGTTCCCACGGCCACGGGCCGGGTCAAGGTCGCCTGCGTCGGCAACATCTTCTTCGACATCAACAACGCCAACATCAACAACACGGGCGTTCCGGCCGGCCCCGCCACCCAGCTCTCCGTGACCGGACACCCCTCGCCCTCCACCCAGTGTGTCCAGCAGACCATCACCGTGACGGCGCGCGACGTCAACGGCAACATCGCGACGAGCTACACCGGCACCGTGCATTTCACGAGCACCGACGGCGCGGCGACGCTACCGGCCGACTACACGTTCACCGTCGGCGACGCGGGCGTGAAGACGTTCAACGTCACGCTCCGGACGGCGGGCAGCCGCACGATCACGGCGACCGACACGGTCGTCGGCACGATCACCGGCACGCATTCGGCCATCACGGTCAACGCTGTCGGCACGCCCACGGCGGGCAGCAACTCGCCCATCTGCTCCAGCCAGACGCTGAACCTCACGGCCACCACGGTCCCGGGCGCGACGTACTCCTGGACGGGCCCGAACGGCTTCACGTCGACTCAGCAGAACCCTTCGCTCATGGGCGCCACCGCGGCCGCCGCAGGCAACTACGCGGTCAAGGCCATCATCGGCACGTGTGAATCGTCGACGAGCCAGGTCACCGTGGTCGTGAACAACACGCCCGCCGCCCCCAGCATCACCGGCGCGACGGCGATCTGCACCAACGCCCAGCTCTCGCTCTCCGCCTCGGCCGGCTACACCGGCTACCAGTGGTACCTCGGCGGCAACCCCATCGTCTTCGCCACCGGCCAGACCTACACCATCGCGTCGGCCCAGGCCGGCAACGCCGGCAACTACACCGTCACCGGCACCATCGCCGGCAACTGCACGTCGCCCCAGTCCGGCATCACGGCCGTCACGGTGGCCCCGTGCGCCGCGCCCACCGTGGGCTCGATCTCCAAGCCCTGTGCCTCCACGACGGGCGGCCTCGCGCTCACCATCAACGGCACGAACTTCCAGCAGGGAGCGACGGTCACGCTCGTCAACGTGCCCGCCACGGTCACGAACGTCACGCCCACCCAGATCTCCATCACCACGGGCGCGCGCGTTCCCACCACCCCCGCTCAGGGCAACGTGAGGGTCACGAACCCCGACACGCAGTTCGCCCAGATCCTCGACGGCTTCTCGTACGGTCTCCGCGGTGACGCCAACGGCAACGGCTCCCTCACGGGCGCGGACGCCTTCGCGCTGAACCTCGCGATCTTCCTCGGCGGCACCCAGCCGCCCACGCTCTGCAACGGCGACGCGAACTCCAGCGGCGCGACGACGGGTGCCGACGCGTTCTTCCTCAACCTCTTCATCTTCCTCGGGGGCACCGCTCCCGGCCCCTGAGGCGTTTAGCTCGCACACTGAAAAAGAGACGGCCGCCTTCGGGCGGCCGTTTCTTTTGGATCAAGGGAGCTTCGTCTCTCGCCGGGGGGCCTGGGGGGATCGAGAAACCCCCAGGATCAAATTCAGCTCTGCCGGACGTCCCGCGAGAACGCGGCGAAGAGCGCGCTCGAATCGTGCGGACCGGGCGCGGACTCGGGGTGGTACTGCACCGCGAAAACCGGACGGTCCTTCAGCCGGAAGCCCTCGCACGTGCCGTCGTTGAGGTTCACGTGCGTGAGCTCCGCGTTCGCGGGCAGCGTCGTGGGATCCACCGCGAAGCCGTGGTTCTGCGACGTGATCGAGACGGCCCCGGACTCGACGTCTTTCACCGGATGGTTCACGCCCCGATGCCCGAACTTCAGCTTGAACGTCGACGCGCCCACCGCCAGGCCCAGGAGCTGGTGCCCGAGGCAGATGCCGAAGACCGGCCGGCCCGACTCCACGAGGCCCTTCACTTCCTGGACGCAGCCCGTGAGCGCCGCGGGATCGCCGGGCCCGTTGGAGAGGAAGAACCCGGCGAACGGCCGGCCGTCTGCGGCTCCGGGATCCAGAAGCGTGGCCGCGCTCGTCTCGGCAGGGAACACCGTGACGGCGAAGCCCTCCTCGGTGAGGAGCTTCAGGATGTTGGTCTTGATGCCGTAGTCGATCGCGGCGACGCGCGGCCGCGCGGCGTCGGCATGCACCGCGGGCTCGAAGGCATAGGGGACGCGGGTCCCCACCTCGAGCGCGAGCGCGGCGCCCGCCATCTCGGGCTGCGCGCGGATCGCCTCGAGCAGCGCGGCACGCCCCTCAGCGCCCTCGTGCGCCGTGCTGATCGCACCCCGCAGCACGCCGCCGCTCCGCAGGTGCCGCACGAGCGCCCGCGTGTCGACGCCGTGGATGCCCACCACGCCGGCCTCGGAGAGCGCTTCGTGAATGGACCTCTTGCCGCGGGGGTTCGAGAACGTCTCGGGGAAGTGCCGCGCGACGAACCCGGCCACCTGGATGCGCGAGGACTCGCCGTCCTCGTCGTTGAGGCCGTAGTTGCCCACGTGCGAGGCCGTCATCACGACGATCTGCCCGCGGTACGAAGGATCGGTGAGCGTCTCCTGATAGCCCGAGAGCGCCGTGTTGAACACGACCTCGCCGAACGCCGTCCCGGGCGTGCCCGCGCTCGTGCCCTCGAACGCGCGGCCGTCTTCGAGGAGGAGGACGGCCTTCAAATCGAGCGCCCCATGGCCCGCGCGATGGGCCCGACCTCGGCCATCAGCTCGGCGAACATGGCCGGCGTGAGGGCCTGAGGCCCGTCGGAAAGCGCTTCCTGGGGCTTGTGGTGAACCTCCACGGCGATGCCGTCGGCGCCGGCGGCAATGGACGCGCGCGACATCGGCGTCACCTTGTGGCGCTTGCCGGTGCCGTGCGAGGGGTCCGTGACGATGGGCAGGTGCGAGAGGCGCTCCACGGCGGGCACGATGGCGAGGTCCATGGTGTTGCGGGTGAAGTCGCTGAACGTGCGGATGCCCCGCTCGCAGAGGATGACGTTGGGGTTTCCCTCCGAGAGGATGTACTCGGCGGCCAGGAAGAACTCCTCGAGCGTGGCCGACATGCCGCGCTTCAGGAGGATGGGCTTGCCCGACTGCCCGGCCCGCTTCAGGAGCTCGAAGTTCTGCATGTTCCGCGCGCCGATCTGCAGGCAGTCCGCGTGCGCGGCCACGAGGTCGACGGTGCTCGCGTCCAGCACCTCGGTGACGACGGGGAGGCCCGTCTCGGCCCGGGCGGCCGAGAGCATCTCGAGCCCCTCCTCGCCCAGGCCCTGGAAGGAGTACGGCGAGGTGCGCGGCTTGTAGGCACCGCCGCGAAGAAGGTGGGCGCCGTGCTCTTTCACGGCCTTGGCGATCGTCACGACCTGCTCGAGCGATTCGACCGCGCAGGGCCCGGCGATCACGACGACCTGCTTGCCCCCCACGGGCACCCCGCCCACGGACACGATGGTGTCCTCCGGATGGAACTCCCTCGAGACGAGCTTGTACGGGTGCGAGACGCGCACGACCTCGAAGACCCCGGGCAGGTTCTCGAACGCCCCCGAGTCGATCGCGCCCCGGTTCCCCGTGAGGCCGATGGCGGTGCGCTGGGCCCCCGGAATGGGGTGCGCGCGGTAGCCGCGCTTCTCGGCCGTCTCGACGACGGCGGAGACCTGCTCCGGCGTCGCGGTTCTATCCATTACGATGAGCACGAATCCACCTCGCGAACGCGCGTTTATACTTCATTACGGCGCGCTCCTCCCCTGGAGAGCGCGCCTCCGAGGAGGCCTCATGCGCCGGAACTGGAAACACACCGTGATCGCCATCGCTCTCGCCGGGGCCTCCCTGACGGCCTTCGCGGCGGGCGAGCGGGGCTACCTCATCATCCTGAAGAACGGCGGCAAGGTGGAGGCGAAGGCCAAGCCCGAGCAGAAGGGCGCGAACCTGATCTTCCAGACGCCCCTCGGCACGACCCAGATGCTCAAGGCCTCCGAGGTCGACATGGAGAAAACCGAGGCCCACAACAAGGCCGGGCTCGGAAACGCCTACGAGATCGACTCGCCCAAGCAGCAGCAGCTCGACGTGCCCGAGCGCCGGTCGACGGGGATCGCCGACCAGCTCAAGGGAATCCCGCGCATCTCGACGCCCACGCCCGAGCCCCGCGCGGCCGATGCCGTCTCCGGCAGCACGGGCCCGACGTCCTCTCGGGGCGGGAAGACGCCCGATC
>JAEUQS010000083.1 GCA_016789625.1 Acidobacteriota bacterium
GGAATCGCCCTCGTGCACGTCCTCTTCGCTCCCGTGCTGGGGCGGCCGCCGCGCGTCTTCTTCTTCGTGCTCCTGGCGCGGTGCCTGATGCAGACGGTGGAGCTGATCCTCCTCCAGCGGAGCGCGGAGGCGATCCCGGAGCGCACCATCCGCGTCTACGCGCACGTGTCGATCTGGCTGAACGTCGGCTTCGCGCTCCTTCTCTCGCGTCTCTCGGGCATCCAGGACAGCCATTACTCCGTGCTCATGCTGATCCCGGTGATCGCCGCGGCCTTTCGCTACCGGACGCCGGGAATCGTCCTCGTGGTCTCGGCCGCCGTCACGGCAACCCTCTACGAGGTGTGGTCGAAGGGCCGCACGGAAAGCGTTCCGCCCAGCGAGTACTTCGAGGCCGCCGGGGTCGCGCTCATCCATGTCGTCGTCGGTCTCGTGGTCGCCTACCTCGCGAGCCAGGTGAGATCCGAGCAGCTCACCGCGGAGCGGAGCCTCGCCGAGCTGAAGCGCACCCGGGACCGCCTCGTCGAGGAGGAGAAGCTCGCCGCCGTGGGGCGGCTCGCGGGCGCGATCGCGCACGAGGTGAGGAACCCCGTCGCCATGATCGTCAGCTCGCTCGCCCTGGCGCGGCGCGGAGGCGCGGGCGCGCTGCCGCGGGAGGAGCTCGACACGATTCTGGAAACGGAGGCCGCGCGGCTGGAGCGGCTCACCACGGACTTTCTCTCGTACGCGCGGACGAAGCCGCCCGAGAGGGCTCCGTGCGACCTCTCGTCCACGCTGAACTACATTGCCGACGTGACCCAGGCCAGGTCCAGCGAGAAGGGGATTCGCGTGGTCGTGGACGTCACCGAGGGGCTCTCGGCCTCGCTCGACGAGTTCCAGATCCACCAGGTGCTCCTCAACCTCGTGCTGAACGCCATCGACGCGGCGCCCACGGGCTCCACGGTGCTGCTCGGCGCGGCCCTGCGCGGCGCTGGCGTTGCGATTACGGTCGAGAACGCCGGAGGCCCCGTCCCGAACGACCAGCGCGCTCGGATCTTCGAGCCGTTCGTCACCACCAAGGCGACGGGCTCGGGCCTCGGCCTCGCCATCGCGCAGCGCATCGCGCACGCGCACGGCGGCGAGGTGGCTCTCGAGGTCAACGAGCCGGGATGCGTGCGCTTCGCGCTCCTGCTGCCCGGGATGCCACGGGAAGGTGAACGTGTCGCGGCTGCTGCTCGTTGACGACGAGGCCGGGATCCGCAGGATCCTCGGCTCGCTGCTTCGGTCGGCGGGCCACGAGGTGGTGGAGGCGCCCGGCCTCACGAAGGCCGCCGCCGAGATCGCGGCCGGCGTTTTCGACCTCGTGCTCACCGACCAGAAGATGCACGACGGCGACGGCCTGGCGGTCGTTGCGGCCTGCCGGGAGGCCGATCCCACGCTGCCCGTGGTGATGCTCACCGCGTTCGCCACCGTGGAGCTGGCGGTGGAGGCCATGCGGCTCGGTGCCTTCGACGTCCTGACGAAGCCGTTCCAGCCCGAGCAGGTGGAGGCCGTGGTGCGGCGGGCGACCGAACGCACCGCGCTGCTGCGCGAGAACGCGCTCCTCCGCGAGGAGCTGCAGCGGCAGACGGGCGAGCACGGGCTCATCGGCGAGAGCGCCCCGATGCGGGCCCTCCGCGAGATGATCGCGAGGGTCGCGCCCACGCACGCGACCGTCCTCATCACCGGGGAGACCGGCACCGGCAAGGAGCTCGTCGCGCGGGCTCTGCACGCCTCCAGCTCCCGGCCGGAGCAGCCGTTCCTCGAGGTCAACTGCGCGGCCTTCACCGAGACGCTCCTCGACAGCCAGCTCTTCGGCCACGAGCGCGGCGCCTTCACCGGGGCCGATCGCTCGCGCCAGGGGGTGTTCGAGGCCGCGCACCGCGGAACGCTGTTCCTCGACGAGGCGGGCGAGATGTCGCTTCCGCTGCAGGCCAAGCTCCTCCGGGTGCTCATGAACGGCGACGTCGTGCGGGTGGGCGCGACGACGCCCCGCAACGTCGACGTGCGCATCCTGGTGGCGACGCATCGGGATCTCCTGGAACGCGTGAAGCAGGGGCTCTTCCGGGAGGACCTTTACTACCGGCTCGCCGTCGTTCCCATCCACGTGCCGCCGCTGCGGGAGCGCCGGCAGGACCTTCCGGCGCTGGCCGAGCACCTCCTCGCCCGCGTGGCGCGCGACCTTCGGATGCCTCCGCGCACGCTCTCTCCGGCCGCGCTCCGGAAGCTCAGCCAGTACGCGTTCCCGGGAAACATCCGCGAGCTGCGCAACCTCGTCGAGCGGGCCTCCATCCTCGCGCGTCACGAGACGATCGGACCCGCGGATCTTCCCGAGCTGACGCCCGACGACGCACCTGCTGCTGCGCCGGCAGGAGACGTGGAGTCCTGGGTCGCGACGCTCGACGAGCGGCTCGACCTGAGGGAGACGCTGGCCGGCGTGGAGCGGCGCCTGGTGGCCCGGGCCCTCGAGTCGGCGGGCGGGGTGCAGGCGGAGGCCGCGCGAAGGCTGGGCCTTTCGCGAAGCGACCTCTCCTACAAGCTCCGCCGCCTCGGGCTCACGGCGTCGCGGGACGATGGGGACGTATGAATCTTCGAACGAACGGCCCCCGAAGTTCGAGGATTGATACGGCGCGAGGCCCGGCCAGCCCCTTCGCCTGCTGCCTGTAAGTCTTTTGCTGTCAATACCTTGACGCGTTTCGAAGGGGGCTTCGTCGCCGTGGCATCTCCATTGCGCTGGGGTCTTCGAGAAGGAGACCTTCCATGAATCGTTTCAAAAGCACAGTGACCCTGACCGCCGCGACTGTCGCAACGGTCGCAACAGTCGTCGGAATCCTCCTGTCGGCGCCCCCCGCAGTTGCCGCCGGCACGTCCACGAAGACCCTCGCGAACCTCCAGTCCGCCTACAACGGCGAGTCGAACGCGCACGCGAAGTACCTGGCCTCGGCGAAGAAGGCCGACGAAGAGGGCTTCGGGGCCGCCGCGAGCCTCTTCCGCGCCGCCGCGAAAGCCGAGGCGATCCACGCCGAGAACCACGCCCGTGTGATCCGCAAGCTGGGCGGAGAGCCTACGGCGAAGATCGAGACGCCGGCCATCGCGAGCACGAAAGAGGCGCTCGAGGCCGCGATCAAAGGCGAGACCTACGAGCGCGACACGATGTATCCCGAGTTCGTCGGCGTGGCGCGCGCCGAGGGACAGAAGGACGCGGTCGAGACCCTCGTCATGGCGAAGACGGCCGAGGCCGAGCACGCCAAGCTCTACCAGGCCGCGCTCGCCGAGCTGAAGACGGGGAAGAGCGCCGGCAAGAAGCTGTACGTCTGTCTCGTCTGCGGCATGACCACCACGGATCTCAACTTCGCCAAGTGCCGTTCCTGCTTCCAGCCCAAAGACAAGTACGTCGCCGTGAGCTGAGGGAGGCGTCCATGATCGAGTTCCCGCCGATTCCCTCGTGGGATGCGATGCATCCCCTCATCGTCCACTTTCCCGTCGCGCTGCTCCTCGTGGTGCCGCTCTTCCTCGTGCTGGGCGGAGCTCTCGAGCTCCGGGAGGCCCGGCGCGGCCGTCCGTACCTCATGGCGGCCCTCGTGCTCCTCGTGCTGGGCACGGTCGCCACGTTCGTCGCCATCGAGACGGGCGAGGCCGCGGGCAAGGTCACCGAAAGGTCCGCCGCCCTGAGCGCCGTCCTCGAGCGCCACGAATCGCTCGCGGAGACCACCCGCACCGTGTTCACGGTGCTCAGCGTGACGCTCGCGGCGATCCTCCTCGTGCCCCGGGCCTTCCGCCGGGAGCTGCCCCGGGCGGCCACAGTGGGCCTCCTCGCGGTGTTCACGCTCTCCTACGGAGCGGGCGCCGTCCTCCTCGCGAACACGGCGCACAACGGCGGCCGGCTCGTCCACGAGATGGGGTCGAGCCCTGCGATGGCGTCCGCGGCCACGGCCCAGATGCCTGGCGTGAGCGCTCCCGACAAAGACCAGGAGGACTCGGACGACTGAGTCCGGCAGCGCCCGGGCGGCGTGAAAGACCTGCGAACGCGTTGCAACGGAGGACGGCGAACGGGCCCCTCCGTGTAACGCTTTCCAGCCCGGGCTGTGGCGCGTTCCTTCGGCCGGGTCCGGGTCTTGCAGAGGAAGCGCCATGGCGATGCAAAGTCCGACGACCCGGGAACCCGTTCAAGCTCCGGAGCCCGAAGGCCTGGAGCATCTGCCCCTCAAGGACCTGCTCTCTCAGATCACCGAACGCGTGACGCTCCTCGCGTCCAAGGAGGTCGCGCTCGCGAGGGCGGAGCTCACGGAAGACCTGCGCTCGCAGATCGCTCTGGCCAAGCACCTCGGCAGCGCGGCGATCTGCGCGGTTCTGGGGGCCAACATGCTTCTCGTCGCGGCGGTTCTCGTTCTCTCGCCCTGGGTACCGGGGTGGGCCGTCGCGCTCGCTCTGGCCGTACCGTTCCTCGTCGCCGCGTTGCTGCTCGCGAGGATCGGCTGGAGGAAGCGCGTGAAGAAGCCGCTCGACGCGAGCCTGGCCTCGCTGAAGGAGGACCTCGAATGGGTGAAGAACAAGCTGACATGAGCACACCCGAAACCGGGAGCGCACCCGCGGAAGCGGGCGCGCAGGCAGCACCCATGGAGGCCTCGACGGAATCCCGCGAGGTCGACCGGCTGCGTACGGAGATCGACGAAACTCGGGACGAGCTCGACACCTTCGTCTCCGAGCTGGACCGTCGGCGGGTCGAGGCCCTGGATCTGAAGCTGCAGGTGCGAAAGCACCCAGGGATCGCGATCGGTGTCGGCCTCGCGGTGGTGGCGACCGCCCTGCTGGGCATCGCGATGGTGGGCGCGGTCGTGGTGCTGGCGCGCGAGGCGCGGGGGTCGCGCAGGTCGAGAAGGCGGAGGGGCTGATTCGTCGCTATGCTGCCTTCACGCTGCGGAGGAGCTTTCCAACCTCCGCGAGCGCGAGGGCCACGGCCGCCGCTCCGAGCGCCCGCAGCCAGTCTGCGGCGCCGAGCGGGGCCGTGAGAAGGACGCCGGCGAGAGCGGGCCAGTGGACCGCGATCGCCTGGAGCGCGAGGCCGCCCGCGAGCGCCAGCCAGAAGGGCGCCCGCATCGCGCGGCCCATGCGCCAGAAGGGATCGGTGCCCGAGAGCGCCGCGAAGGCCTGGGCGAGGATGGTGATGGCGAGGGTCGCCATCACGAGCGTCTGTCCGCGCGGGCCGCCGTCCCGCCCGCCGCTCACGAGGAACACCCAGAGGACGGCGGCGGTGGCGAACGCGCTCCGGAGCACGATGGTGGTGAGCGCCCGCCGGGTGAGAAGCGGCTCCTTGGGGTCCCGCGGCGGCCTGAGAAGCACGTCGCGCTCGCCGGGCACGAGGACGAGCGCGATGGCGGGAAAGATGTGGACCACGAGGTTGAGCCAGAGAATCTGCAGCGGGCTCATGGGCAGCGGCAGGTTGCCCACCACGGACACGAGCATCACCCCGATGGTCGAGAGGCTGCACAGCAGCAGGAAGTGCACGGCGCGGCGGATGTTTCCGTAGATGTGGCGCCCTTCGGACACGGCCGCGGGCAGCGCGGCGTAGTCGCCCGTGGTCACGATGAGGTCCGAAGCCTCCCGCGCGACGTCGGCCGCGCCCTTGCCGATCGCGATGCCGATGTCGGCCGCCTTGAGCGCCGGCGCGTCGTTCACGCCGTCGCCCGTCATCGCGACGACCTCGCCCGCGGCGCGCAGCGCCTTCACGATGGAGAGCTTGTCCTCGGGAGACACCCGCGCGTAAACGTTCGTCGCGCGCACCTCGTCCCAGCGCTTCGCGTCGACGAGGGCGGCGAGGTCTGTGGAGTCGAGAGCGAGATCGCCTTCCTTGGCGATGGACAGCTCCCGCGCGATGGAAAGGGCCGTGGCCTTCTGGTCGCCCGTGACCATCACGGTGCGCACGCCCGCGCCGTGGAGGATCTCGATGGCCTCCCTCACTCCCTTGCGCAGGGGATCCGTCAGGCCGGCGAGGCCCACCCACGTGAGCCCGGCCTCGTCGTTTTCGGGACAGTCGCCGGGCGCCAGGGTCTTGAAGGCGAGGGCCAGAACCCGCGTTCCGGTGGCGCCCGCCCGGGCCGACTGTTCCAGCAGCCGGGCCCGTTCCCCTTCGGAAAGGGGCACGACGTCCCCGCCGCGCTGGACGTGCGTCGTGAGCGCCGCGAGGGCCTCGGGGGAGCCTTTCACGAGGGAGAGAAGCGTGCCCGAGGCGTCTTTCACGACCACGGACATGAGCTTTCTGTCGGAAGTGAAGGCCTTCTCGCGCACCCTCTGGAAGCGGCTCGCGAGCACCTCGGCCACGACGCCGCCCTTCCGCGCGAGGACGAGCAGGGCGCCCTCGGTGAGGGAGCCGTGGACGTGCCAGCCGCCGTGGGATTCGAGGCGCGCGTCGTTACAGAGCGTGCCGATCTCGAGGAGGCGCTGGAGGGCCGCGTCGGGGTCCACCTGGCGGCCGCCCTCGAGCAGGTTGCCGTCGATCTCGTGGCCGGCGCCCTCGACCTCGATCTCCCGGTCGGGAAGGAAGACGCGCGTGACGCGCTGGAGGTTCTCGGTGAGGGTACCGGTCTTGTCGGTACAGATGACCGTGGTGGACCCCAGCGTCTCCACAGACGCGAGGCGCCGCACGAGGCTGTTGGCCTTGGCCATGCGGCGCACGCCGGCGGCGAGCGCCACTGTGGTGACGGCCGGGAGGCCCTCGGGAATGGCGGCGATCGCGAGGAGCACGCCCGTCTCGAGCATGAGCCAGAACGGACGCCCGCGCAGGATGCCGATGAGGGTGACCGCCACGGACAGCACCGTGGCCAGAATGGAGAGCTGCTTTCCGAGCCGGGCGACGTGGAGCTCGAGCGGGGTTTCCTCGCGGTTCTGCTCGTCCACGAGACGGCCGATGCGTCCCAGCTCGGTGCCCGTGCGCACGGCGGTGACCACGAGGCGGCCCGCGCCCGCTTCGATGGTGGTGCCGGCGTAGGCCATGCTGGTGCGGGAGGGGAGCGGCGCTGCGGCGTCTACGGGCTCGGGGCTCTTCTCCACGGGGAGGCTTTCCCCGGTGAGGGCCGACTCGTTGATGGAAAGGTCCCGCGCGCGGGCGATGCGTCCGTCGGCCGCGATGATCTGTCCCGCGCTCAGCACGAGGACGTCGCCGGGCCGGAGGTCGCCCTCGGGAACTTCCACCTCGAGGCCGCCCCGCACCGCGCGGGCGGTGGGGCTGGTGAGAGCCCGGAGCGCCTGGAGGGCCTTCTCGGCGCGGTAGTCGGTGAGGAAGCCGAACACCACGGCGAACAGAATGGAGGCGAGGATGGCCGCCGCGTCACCCCAATGGCCGATCGCGACCATGACCCCGGTGGCCGCGAACAGCACGAGGATGACGCCGCCCGTGAGCTGGTTGCGGAGGATGCGCCAGGGGCCGCGATCCGCGCTCTTGCGGGCCAGCTCACCGGGAATGGGAAGGGCGAGCGCGCTGGCAGGGAGGCCGGTCTCGAGGTTCGTCCCGAGCGCCTGGACCACGTCGGTCACGGGCCGGCTGTGCCAGCTGGCCTCTGCCATCTTCCGGAGTGGAGCACTCTTTCCCGGGCGGCGCGATGAGCCGGCTGCATCACTCCTGTTCCGAGATCCTGGGCTCGAGCGCGGGCGACGGCGTGTAGGGGCGGCGCGAGCGGGAATGGGGCGAGGACCGGCGGTGCTACGATCTCGGGCGGAGGGGTGTATGAGCCACACTTTCGAAGCAGTTTTCGACGGCGAAGTTCTACGCCCGACAGCTCCGTTGCACCTCCTTCCGAACACAAGAGTGACACTCACTCTCGAGAAGTCCCCTGAGGCGAAGCCGGGGGCTTCCTTTCTCGATGCCGTGCTGGAGCTGAAGCTGGAAGGCCCCTCGGATTGGTCGGAGAACGTGGATCGTTACCTGAACGAGGAACGCCTGCGGTGAGAATGCTGTCGATGCTGCTTCTCGACGAGTCCGTGACCGTCCTTCCCGTTCGCGCCGAGCTCTTCGATCGAGGCTACGCGCTGTTTGTTCAGCGGCAAGACAAGACGTGGGGCGTGACCGACTGCATCTCGTTCGAGGTCATGTGGGAGCGAGGCGTCACTGATGCGCTGACGGCGGATCGCCATTTCGAGCAAGCTGGCTTTCGGGCGCTCCTCCTAACCTAGGCCTGGGGTGGGGCGCGGCCTTCGCATTCCGCGCCGCACTCGGAGGGACGCCGAACTGTCTCCGGAACCGCGCGGTGAAGTGACTGTGGCTCGAGAAGCCCAGCTCCTGGGCCAGATCGGACAGATCGGTCCTCGGGGCTGCGGAGATGCGGTTGAGGGCCTCACGGAGCCGCAGATCCGTGCGGTAGCCGTGGAGGGACGCCCCGGTGAGCTTTCGGAACGTGTGGCACACGTGGAATGGCGAGTAGCCGAGCTGCGCCGCGACGCCTGACAGGGTCTGTGGCGTGCCGAGCGACTCCGCCAGGAGCCGGCGTGCGGCCTCGACGAGGGCCAGGGACTCGGGTCGCGGCTCGGCTGAACGTTCCGCCGCCCCGGTGAGCAGCGCGCGCAGGAGGAGGACGACCTCTTCTTCCACGCCGAGCGCGTCGGATGCGGGGCCGGACCGGAGCCTGTTGAACAGATTCCGCTGCCGCAGGTACACCCACGGCGGGCAGGAGACCCAGCCCCGGCGTGGCATGCGCGGCTCGTTCCCACCTCGTGGATCGATGGAGGCGACCGCGTCGGCCAGGAGGATGGGATCGACACCGAACCACTCGCAAGCATCGCCGCGGGGATCCACGGGACGCCGCTGATATCGCTGCCCGCGGTTGTACACGGTGGCGACGCGGGTGTCGGCCAGGAAGGGCCGCTGGCCCTCGTGCGCGATCTCCACGGCGGTGCGGGGGAACACGAAGAGGAAGCTCTCGGGCGGCCCGCTGTCGCGGAAGTGGGGACTCCGCGGCGCGCACCGGAAGAGGCCTATGGTGACGAGGTCCGATCGGAAAACGGGCTTGTCGACGTAGCGCGCGGAGGCCGTTTGCACGGAAGCATCGTACGCAACGTCCGCGCCCGGGGTTCGTGCGGCGCCGTGTCCCGGTGGGGTCGTGCGGCCCTGGTCCTTGGTCCCGCCGACGTGCTGAGTCGTGCCCGTGGTAGCCTTTCCCAAGTGGAACGCCACCTCAAGATCGTCGTCGAAAAGCACGTCGACACCTATGTCGCCTATCCGATTGGGACCAAGGGAGTTGTCGTGGGTCAGGGCCCAACCTACGAGGCCGCGATGGCGGACGTGAGGTCGGCGATCTCATTCCACGTGGACACCTTTGGTGCAGATGACCTCGGGGGCGAGACCTCGGTCGTCGAAGCCTTCATAGCTGAGGCATCGATCACGGTCTAGGATGCCCAAATTCCCGAGCGACCTTCCCCTC
>JAEUQS010000121.1 GCA_016789625.1 Acidobacteriota bacterium
AAATAGTCCTTCTCGAAGCGCCGGAGCGCGAGCGTCGCGACCCGTGCGCTCAGCGCGTGCTCGGCCAGACGGGCCTCGACGTTCAGGATGCCGAGCGTCGTCTTCACCGCGCGCCCCAGCCCCCAGAAGCCCGCTGCCGCGACGAGCACGACGAAGCACAGCACCGTGCCGAAAGCCAGGGCGAGCCGTTTTCCTATGGACACGTTCTGGAGCATCTACCTCTCCCGTTGAGCTTCCGGGGTCCGCTCAGGAATCCATGGAGACGACGAGGCGGGGATCGCGAAGGATGAGGTCCCCGTCGAGGACGATCAAGGCCTCGGCCGTCACGCCCTTCACGAAATCCCGGGCCGTTCCCCCGGCCGTCCCTTCGGGAAGCGGCAGGAGGCCGGCCTCGGAAACGAACGACACGCCGGAGACGCCGGAGACGAGGAACCCGAAGTCGGGCCGCCGGTCCCGGCCGATGACGACGCAGCGCGTCGCGCCTGCCGCCGAGGCTCCGATCGGCTCGAGCCCGAGCAGGGGCGCGAGATCGAGGAGGGGAAGGATCTCGCCCATCCGGTTCGTGAGACCCCGCACGTGCGATGGCGCGTGCGGCAAGGGCGTGACCTCGGCGGCGTGGAAGACCTCGATCACGAGCCCGGCGTCGATGCCGAAAGACTCCTCGTGGAGCTCGAACCGCACGATCTCGAGGGCCTCCGTGGGCCTCGCAACGGGCACGGCCGCCCTCCTGAGCCGTGCGGAACGTTCGGCGAGAACCTCGGCGTCGGGGCGGCGTGGGGCTTCGCGGCTGAGTCGCCGGACTTTCTCGCGGGTGTCCTCCCAGTCGATCAAGAGCGCGCCTCCGCGTGCCGGGCGAGCACCTCCCCCGTGGCCTGCGTCTCCCTCAGGGAGAGGAAGCTCGGGAGGTCGTGAACGACGAGGAGCTCGTCGCCCGCGCGCGCGACGGCTCCCGATGGGCCCGAGGCGCCCGGCAGGACCTCGGCGAAGGGCACCAGGCCAGCCTCGTCGAGATCGATCACCGAAAGCGCCCGATCGACGTGGAGGGCGAGGAGCAGCTCCCCCACCTTCGCAAGCACGAAGTGGTGATCGGCCGCGATCTCTCCGTTTCCGAGGCCGAGCGCTCGGGCCACACTGACCACGGCGTGGAGCTGGCCCCGGATCTCGACGATGCCATCGACCACGTGCGGAGCGTTGGCGACCGGCGTGACCGCCATGGCCGGCAGGACCTTTCGCACGAGGTTCAAAGGCAGCGCGAAGCGCCGTCCCGAGACCTCGGCCAGGAGCGACTGCATGTTCGGGAAAGGGTACCGCGAACGCCCGGGCCGATGCGGCGCCCCTAGAATCGACCGCATGGCAACGACCCGGAAGTCCGTCACCAAGGCCTCCCCCGCCCGCAAAGTCGCGTCCCGCTCGCCCCGCTCGCGCCGTCCCGAGCCGCCACCGAAGAAGCGCCCGGTGGTGCTGCACGAGATCTCGGCGCGGGCGTTCGAGCATCCCGCGGAGGCCGCTGCCCTGGCGGCCCTCAGGCGGGTGCCCGGCTTCGACTTCGTGCTCAAGCGGCTCTTCGCTCTCGTGGGCGACCGCGCGCTCCGCGTTGCGTTCCAGGGCTCGGCCGTGCGCGTCTCGCCCCACCAGTTCCCCGAGGTGTGGGCCGAGTACGTGAAGGCGGCGCAGATCCTCGACATGTCTCCGCTCCCCGAGCTCTTCGTGGCGCAGACGCCGTTCGTGAACGCGGGCGCGGTGGGCCTCGCGAAACCCCTCATCGTTCTCAACTCGGGCTCCCTCGATCTCTTCGACGGCGACGAGCTGCGCTACATCCTCGGCCACGAGCTGGGCCACGTGCTCGGCCAGCGCGTCCTCTACAAGACGATGCTGCGCGTGATCCTCCGCATCTCGCAGGCGGCGTTCTCGGTGCCGCTCGGCGGCGCGGCCCTCTTCGCGATCTCGGCCGCGCTCCTGGAGTGGGACCGCAAGAGCGAGCTCTCGGCCGACCGGGCCGGGCTCCTGGCCGTGCAGGACGTCGACGTCGCGTATCGCGCGCAGATGAAGATGGCCGGCGGCGGGCGCACGAACGAGATGAACCTCGCCGCGTTCGCCGAGCAGGCCCGCGAGTACGAGGCGGGCGGCTCGGTGCTGGATTCGGTGTGGAAGCTCATCCAGCTCTCGGGCACGACGCACCCGTTCCCGGTCATCCGGCTCGCCGAGCTCCGGAAATGGGCCGAAAGCGGTGCCTACGACGCGATCGTCTCGGGAGACTACCCGCGCCGCGCGGACGACAAGGCCGAACCCTCCTTCGTCGACGAGGTGAAGAAGACGGCCGGGAGCTACAAGGAGAGCTTCGAGACGAGCGGCGACCCGCTCGTCTCGTTCGTGCGGGGCATGGTGGCCGAGGTCAAGCGCCGCGCGGGCGGGAGCTAGAATCCCGGCCCCCTGGCTGGAGATGCGCGACATCGCCACCACGAAGAGGAATTCATGGCAGCCCTGATCGACGCAATCTCCATCAAGCGCAAGGGTTTCTTCGAGCTGGACGACGTTCCGTACTCCTGCCTCGACGTCACCATCTCGACGCCCACGGCCCGCGGCGGCCAGACCCTCGTGCGCATCAAGATGCGAAACCTCCTGACGCGCGCCGTGTTCGACAAGACGTTCAAGGCCGGCGAGAAGTTCAAGGAGCCCGACCTCGTGCTTTCGGAGGCGGCGTTCCTCTACTCCGACCGCGACGGCTACCACTTCCTCGACCAGGAGACGTACGAGACGCACACGCTGACCCCCGAGGCCGTCGGCGACAGCCGCCAGCTCCTCGTCGAGAACACGGTGGTCCAGATTCACAAGTACAACGGCAGCCCCATCGACATCCAGTTCCCGGCGCACGTCGAGCTGGCCGTGACGTACACGGAGCCCGGCAACCGCGGCGACACGTCGAGCGGCGGCGTCACGAAGCCCGCGACGCTCGAGACCGGTCTCGAGATCCGCGTGCCGCTCTTCATCAAAGAGGGCGAGAAGGTCCGCGTCCACACGGAAACCCTGGAGTTCGCCGGCCGCGCGTAGCGTGAAACTGAGCTGATGCCGATCCGCAAGTTCCGGAGCGTGGAAGAGATGAAGGGGTCGCGGCCGCTCAGGCCGCTCACGCCGCTCGACCCGGAGAACCTCCGCATCGCGTGCGACCTTTCGGAGCTCGCCTACGCGCTTCACCCCTGGCACTTTCCGCCCGGTGTGAGGAAGTTCCGTTCGATCGAGGAAATGAACGCTCACCGCGCGGCCTGGGAGCGCGAGCAGGTAAGACGACCGCAGCCCTCCCCATAATGGCGACGTGAGCACGAATCCTCGAATCACCGTCCGCGGAGTGGCTGTTCCCGCCTTTCTCTACGGCACCGCCTGGAAGGAAGAGCACACCGAGCGCCTCACGCGGCTCGCGCTCGAGGCGGGCTTCCGCGGCATCGACACCGCGAACCAGCGCCGCCACTACTTCGAGGGCGGCGTCGGGGCTGCGGTGAAACGCGCTCTCGACGAAGGGCTCGTCACGCGGGACGAGCTGTTCCTCCAGACGAAGTTCACGTACTCCCACGGCCAGGACCACAGGCTTCCCTACGACGCCGACGCCGATCCGGCCAGCCAGGTGCGCCAGTCCTTCGCGAGCTCCCTCGACCACCTCGGGGTCGACATCATCGACTCCTACGTGCTCCACGGCCCTTCGACGATGCGCGGGCTCTCTGCGGCCGACCACGTGGTTTGGCGCACGATGGAAGAGCTCCACGGGGCAGGCAAAGCGCGTCTCCTCGGCGTGAGCAACGTCTCCCTCCCCCAGCTCGAGGAGCTGTGCGCGCGGGCGACCGTGCGTCCTGCATTCGTGCAGAACCGCTGCTTCGCCCGCTCGGAGTGGGATCACGCGGTGCGCGCGTTCTGCCGGAACCACGACCTCGTTTACCAGGGCTTCTCGCTCCTCACCGCGAACGCGCAGGAGCTGACGCACCCGAGGTTCCACGATCTGGCCCGGCGCACCGGCCGAACTCCGGCTCAGCTCGTTTTCCGGTTCGCGCAGCAGGTGGGCATGCTGCCCCTCACCGGCACGACGGACCCCGCTCACATGCGCGAGGACCTCGACTCGGCGGGGTTCGACCTCTCAGAGGCCGACCTCCGGCTCGTGGAGACGATCGCCACCAGCGCCTGAGCTCAGGGCACGGGACAGGTCACGCCGGCGGGCTGAACCGCTCCGGGGCGCAGCTCGGGAATCGCGAGGCCCGCATCCCGGAGCAGCCCGAACTGGAGCATCGACGTGTTGAACCACCAGCTCAGCTTCCTCTGAGGCGTCGACGGCCGGGTCGGAAAGCCGATGCGGTTCGCCGTGATGAACGCCGCCGGGTTGGCCGCCCCCGCCGCGAGCGCCGAGCTCGTCCACGCCGCGGGATCCCGGCGCAGCCGCGTCCAGTTGGCGAACGTGTTCGTGGCACAGAACGAGAGCTCGTGGTGGAGCTGCAGGAACGACGCCCCCTCGCTAGCGAACGGACCGATCGGGCCGCCCGTGTCGAACTTCCCCTGGCGCACCAGGGCCCTCAGGGCCGCCGCGGTGAGGGCCGTGGCGTCTGCACAGTGCTCGGTGTCTTCGTACTGTCCGTAGTTTCCGCGGCTGCCGTTCGGGAAGAGGCCCGCGCCGTACAGCGGGATGAGCATGCGCGTGTCGACGCCGCGGGTCGGGTCGTAGCAGACCGAGGGGCGAAGGAACGTGTCGGGCAGCGGATCCCCCTGGAAGTAGCTCGAGCCCACGTCTCTCAGGAAGCGCGCGAGCCGCACGAAGATCTCGTCCACGCGCGCGTCGCCCGTCTGCGCCTGATAGCCGAGCAGGCTGTCGATGAGGAGCTCGCTCATCCAGGCCGAGCACCAGGGCTCGTTCGCGTTGCCCTCGTCGTGCTGGAGGGCCGTGTGGATGAAGCAGTTCTGCGGCGGGAACGGCGGCGTGTTGGGATCCAGGTTGATCGCCACGAGCTCGGCCTGGTTCGACGTGGTGATGTGGCGGTATGCGGTCTCGAGCACCTCCCGGAACGCGGTGAGGTACTTCTTCTCGCCCGTGAGGCGGAAGCCGTAGAAGAGACCTTCCATCCCCGTGCCCAGGAGGCGCTCGGTCCACAGACGATCCGCTCCCCGAAGGTGCCCCTGGCGATACGGTCCGATCGCCTGCGGGTCGGTGTTCCACAGATCGGCGATGGCGCGCCCCGCGGCCAGCGCGCCCTCGTCGCCGGTGAGCGCGTAGTAGGCGAAGAGGCCCCGGAGATGCGAGTACTTCGTGTCCGGATCGGGCTTCCCCGTGAAGATTCCCCGGTTCGGCCCGTCGAGCGTGATGCGCGCGCCGTAGGACTGACAGGCCCGGAACGCGTGGCGCGGCAGCTCGGGATCCGCGAGGTGGGCGGCCGCCGTGAGCAGCGTCGCGCAGCGGTCGTAGAGCCAGCCCTCGAAGTTCACCACCGGATCGACGACGGACGCGGGGTCCGGATTCAGTGCGTACGTTTCCTTGTAGAGCGCCGAGCGCACGAACGGCCCGAACACGTCCGAGAGGTACGCGAGACCCGCGCGGTCCGCGTCGCCCGCGACGTCGCTCCGGGACACCTGAGCCCCGAGGAGGCCCGACGCGGCGACCGTGCCCGGCGGGAAGTGCGCGAGGACGAGCGGCTCGCGCGCGCGAAAGAGCGTGACGTCGCGGGTGTTGCTCTCCTGCAGGCGGTACGTGCCGGCGTCGCTCACGATCGTGCGATCGGTGACGCGCGCCGTCTCGGGCGATTCGAAGCTCAGCTCGGCGAACGGTCGCGTCGCCGTCGACGGCGCGGAAGCCACCTCGTTCAGGCTCACGACCACAGTCGTCCGCTCGCCCACGGCGAGCCGCACCGGCACCTGCACGAGGACCGCGCGAAGGCTCGTGGGGTCGCCGCTGGCGTCGTAGTCCCAGAGGAGCGGCTTCACGACGGCGTCCACGGGAACGCCCGCTGCAGAGACACGGATCCTCGCGACGTCGGACACTGCTCCGGCCCGGAGCGGCACCCCGAACGAGGCCGTGTCGGGCCCCGTGGCGAGACGCTCGAGACGCACCGGGATCGTTCCCGGCCGATCCCCGGCGTCCATGGCCACGAACGCGCCATCGTCGCTCCGCTGCTGCGGCGCTCCCCCGTCGTTCACCACGGCGTAGCAGAGGAACGGATTCGTTCCGGCCGTGCGCGTCACGCGCGCGTAGGCCGAGTCCGTGCCCGGCGCGTACTGGGCGAGGATCGAGCTGAGCTGCGTGAAGCCGCGCGCCGGCAGCGAAACCGCGGGCACCAGGCCCGCGAGCTTTCCCGTGGCTCCGTCGTACAGCTCGACCCGGAACGTGGACGACGAGCCGTCCACCTCGCCCGTGTTCACGATCGCGAGGTTCGAGCGGTTCTCGGCGTCCTGCTGGAGTCCGTGGAGCCAGGCCGACTCCTGGGCGGACCTCCCGAACGGAACCCCGGCATAGAAGAGCCCGTAGCTTCCGCTTCCGCCCCCGCCCGACGCCGACGTACGCGCCGCGAACGCCAGCTCCGAGACGTCGCCGCCCGGAACCGTGAGGAAGACGGCTCCCGCGTACGTGGCGCCCGCGGCGCCGAGGCCGGGAGAGCCCTGATCGCGGAGAGCCTGGACGAAGCTCGGGAGGATCCGCTGCTGATAGGGTGGGAGCGAGAGGGTCAGCGTCGCCGAGCCGTCCGGCGACTGGATGGCCGAGGCCACGTACGTGAGCCGCACCGTCTTCGACGAAGACCCGAAGTTCGTGACGATGACCTCCGTCGCGAAGGATGCCGTCTCCACCGCGACCGGAAGCGAGATGCCACCTCGCCCGGCGCCATCGCTTTCGAAGATGGGCGAGACGAAGGAGCCGTCGGAGGTGCCCTGATCGTTGATGACGGCGTAGGTGTCCCAGGGCGCCGAGCCGGCCAGGCGCTGCACCTTCACGTAGCCGCTCGTGAGCGCCAGCCCGTTCGAGGCCAGCACCCCGTCGATCTGGCGGAACTCGCCCGGTGCGAGGGTCACGTCCGGCAGGAAATTGGCGTCCCTGGATTCCCCGGAGAAGATCATGAGCCGAAGGGTGACGTCGCCCTCCGAGGGCCCGCCCGTGTTCACGAGCGCCACATTGGATCGGTCGTTCGCGTTCTGCCTCAGCCCGCACAGATACGCCGCGCCCGTGCGGCCGGCCGAGACCGTTCCCGCGTACGACAGTCCCGCGCGTCCCCGCGCCACGGCAGTGGTCGTGCGCACCGTGGCCGCTCCGGCATTCGGCGCGGAAAGCCCGGTGAAGCGCACCCGCAGGGTTCCGCCCCGGTTCCCGCCGCTCGGAATC
>JAEUQS010000177.1 GCA_016789625.1 Acidobacteriota bacterium
GGAAACTCCTCCGGGTGATCGTAGCGCGCGGCGGAGGCAACCTTTTCGCGGGCCGCCTCGTACGCATCGGGAACCATGATCGACGCGCGAACGACTGTCGCGAGAGGCCTTCTGAGCCTCGTTTTCCTCGGAGCCACCGGGCCGCTCGCGGCAGAAGGTCCCAGGCGCGGCGAGGCGACACAGACCCCTGCCGAAAACACGGATCCCCTCGCCGCGGAGCTCGGGCGCGTCGCCGCCGCCGTGCGCTCGACGACCTCCACGGATCCGATGTGGAGCGACCTGAAGGGCGCGATCCAGCCGATGCTCGAAGGCGCCGAGAAGGCCGCGGCCGGCGGACAGCGTCTTCTCGCGTTGCAGCGGCTCGCGGCGGCCGAGACGTATCTGTCGGCCTGGACCTATCTCTCGCAGCGCTCTCCGAAGGAACGTTCCGACACGGCAGCGTTCGAGGCCGAGTGGGCCCGCATGGGAAACGTGCTGAAGGGCCACCTCGACCCGGCGAAGGCTTCGCCGCAAGCCGACCTGCGTCCCGCGCTCCTCCGCGCGCTCGCCGAGGCGGCCGTTCCCCAGGTGAAGGTCTTCTACGACGCGAGCCTCGAATACGGCCGCAGCACGACGCCCGACAGCGGCCTCTTCTACCTCGGCTCGGCTCAGGCGCAGAGGGAGTTCGCGGACCTCAGCCGGCGCCTCGCGGCGGCGTTCCCGCCCGCGGGGGAAATGCCGCGGCTCCGCTCCCTCGCGCCCGAGATCGATGAGCTCGAGACGACGCTCCTCGCGGCGTACCGGCCACCCGCCTCGATCGACCGGCACCCCGAGTTCATCGCGGCGAGCGGTACGCTCAAGGAAGCCCGCGAGCTGGATGCGCTCGGCCTCCGCTACGGCGCGCTCCTCCGTCTCCTCCTCGCCGCGCAGCGCATCGCGCCGCTCCGCGCGGCACCTGCGAAAGACACCCCGTCGCGCGACGACCTCGCAAGCAACCTTCAGGCGGCCGGCGAAAGCCTGAAGAGCGGCGTGGACGATTCCATCGCCCGTCTCTTCGTCGAGAGCGGGCTCGCCGAGCTCTCGGCCGTCGCGGCGGACGCGCCCACGCCCAAGGCGCTCGCCGCTCTTTCGGACATCCTCCCGCTCTACCGCGCGGCCCTCGCTCCGCGGCCTCCTGTACCCACCAAGCCCGCGCCTCTCGCCGTGGTGACTCTGATCCGATGGCCCTACACATGAAACCTCTCCGACCCGGCAAGTTTGCTGGGACAGAGCGTGGCCCGGGAGTTCGGTGATCGCGTCCGGTTCGTCTCGGAGAACTATGGAGATTCCAGGCTCGCCAAGCGCTTCGGCGTGACGCGCTACCCCGCGATCTTCGTGGACGACGTCCTCGTGGCGACGCCGAACGACTTCGGCTTCTACGGCAAGGGAGAAAAAGAGGGCGGCGGAAGGTACGCCCCGCTCAAGAGCGCCGCGAGCCACGAGAGGTTCCGCGGGGATCTCCACAAGATGATCGAGCTCGTGCTGGCCGGCCGCAAGACCGAGGCCCGCGCGGTCGCGCCCGAAAGACGGCCCGCCGGCCTCGCCGCGCTGCCCGACTTCCAGCTCACGGGCCTGGACGGTAAACCGATATCGCGTTCGACGCTCGCGGGGAAGGTCGTGCTCGTGGAGGTGTGGGCCACCTGGTGCCCGCCCTGCCGGAGCACGCTGAAGTGGCTCGGCGAGCTGAAGAGAAAGCACGGCGACCGGCTCACGGTGCTGGCCCTGGCCGTGGAGTCGGACGAGAAGGCCGTCCGCAAGCTCACGGAAGAGCTGGGGATTCCGGTGACGTGGGCCATGGGAACGCCCGAGGTGCTCCGCGCGTTCGGCGACGTGAGCGCGGTGCCGACGCTCTTCGCCTTCGATGCCGGCGGAAAGGCCGCCGGGACGTTCTTCGGCGCGCCCCCCGAGCTGCACGGCCAGGTGGAGGCGCTGCTCGAGAAGCTCACACGGAAGAGGTGATCCGGAGCTTGTCGGCAGGCTCCGCCCATTCCAGGCCGCGCACCACCTGACGCCGCGAGCCCCAGGTCCCCGGATTCGCCTCGAACACGCCGGGGCACGCCGCTCCACAGCGCAGGCACCGGCCCTTCCGGTCGAGGAGGAACGCGAGGATCTCGTAGCCCCGGCGGCGAATGACGATCGTCCCGCAGCCCGCGCACGGCGTGCTCGCGCCGGCCTCGTCGTCGACGTTTCCGGTGTAGACGTAGCGCAGTCCGTTCGCCCGGCCGATGGCCCGGGCGCGCGTGAGTGTCGCGAGCGGTGTCCGCTCGAGGTCGAGCATCTTCCAGTCCGGATGGAACGCCGTGAAGTGGAGCGGCACATCGCGACCGAGGTTGGCGGCGATCCACCGGGTGAGCTCCTCGAGCTCTCCGTCGGAGTCGTTCTGTCCGGGAATGAGCAGCGTCGTGATCTCGAGCCACACGTTCGTCTCGTGCTTCAGATAGACGAGCGTCTCGAGAACGTTCTTCAGATGCGACCCCGTGACCTTCTCGTAGAACGACTCCGTGAAAGCCTTGAGATCGACGTTCGCGGCGTCGATCTCGCGGTACAGCTCGGCCCGCGGCTCGGGACAGACGTATCCGG
>JAEUQS010000181.1 GCA_016789625.1 Acidobacteriota bacterium
GCAGACCACGGGCTTCACGCAGGACTCCGTGAGAGGGCGCGCGCTCTGGAGCCTCGTCCACGACGAGGAGGACGCCCGGGCCCTGCAATCGCTCTTCGAGTCGATCGACACGGCCCGCTTCCCCCTCCAGCACGAAACGAAGTTCCTCTCGATCCACGGCGGCCCGCGCATCGTGCAGTGGTCGAGCTCGTCGCTGCCCGACGCGCAGGACGCCGTGAGGTTCGTGGTGGGCACCGGCATCGACGTGACCGAGCGGAGGCAGGCGGAGCTCGCACTGAGAGAGAGCGAGGAGCGCTACCGGGAGCTCTTCGAGAGCAACCTCGCGGGCGTCTACCGCTCGACGGGCGACGGCCGCATCCTCGACTGCAACGACTCGTTCGCCCGGATCCTCGGCTACGAGAGCCCGGCCGAGATTCTGGCGCTCCCCGCCGCGGCGCTCTACGACGCCCCCGAGCACCGCGACGCGTTCATGGACCTCGTGAAGGACCGCCGCGTCCTCACGAACCACGAGGCGACGCTCGTGCGGCGCGACGGCCGCACGATCTGGGTCCTCGAGAACGCCGTCTTCCGCGAGGGCCCCGGGGGCGGCCTGGTGCTGGGCACCCTGTTCGACATCACCGACCGCAAGAGGGCCGAGGAGGATCTCCAGCGGCTCGCGTACTTCGACGCGCTCACGAACCTCCCCAACCGCACGCTCTTCGACGACCGCATCGACATCGCGCTCGCGCAGGCGCGGTATTCGAAACAGCCCCTCGCGGTGCTGTTCATCGATCTCGACCGCTTCAAGGTCGTGAACGACAGCCTCGGGCACAAGGCCGGCGACGAGCTGCTGCGGCAGGCCGCGCAGCGGCTCAAGAGCTGCGTCTACGAGAGCGACACCGTGGCGCGGCTGGGCGGCGACGAGTTCCTGCTGCTCCTCCCCCGCCTCTCGAACGCGCGCGACATCGTCCAGGTGCTGCAGAAGATCCTGGGCCGGTTCCGCCAGCCCTTCCACCTGGACGGCCGGGAGGTCTACGCCACGGTCTCGATGGGCGTCTCGATGTTCCCCGAGGACGGCGCCGACGCCGAGTCGCTCGTGAAGAACGCCGACACCGCGATGTACCGCGCCAAGCACCAGGGCCGCGACCGGTACGAGACGTACGCCCCGTCGATGAACGAGAAGGCCATGGAGCGCATCGCGCTCGAGACGCGCCTTCACCGGGCGGTCGAGCGCGGCGAGTTCGTCCTCCACTACCAGCCGATCGCGAACCTCGCGTCGGACCGGGTCGTCGCGCTCGAGGCCCTGGCACGCTGGAGGCACCGCACGCAGGGGCTGCTGCGTCCCGACCTCTTCATCCCGCTGGCCGAGGAGACCGGCCTCATCGTGCCGATCGGCCAGTGGATCCTGCGCACGGCCTGCCGCGACCTGGCGGCCCTCGCACGCGGCGGCCATGCCGGGCTCGTGATGACGGTGAACCTCTCGGCGCGCCAGTTCGCGCGGCCGGAGCTCGCGAGCGAGATCGCCGGAATCCTCGAGGAGACGGGCACCTCCCCGCACAGCCTCGCGTTCGAGATCACCGAAACGGTCGCCCTCGCGCACACGGAGGAGACGAAGCGCACGCTCGAGACGCTCCGCGCGCTCGGGCTGAAGGTCTCGCTCGACGACTTCGGCACGGGCTATTCGTCACTCTCGTACCTCAAGCGGTTCCCTTTCGACACTCTCAAGATCGACCGCTCGTTCATCCAGGACATCACGACGAGCTCGAGCGACCTCGCGATCGCCCGGGCCTCGATCGCGTTCGCGCACGACCTGGGCCTGCGGGTCGTGGCCGAGGGCGTGGAAACGGAGGAGCAGAAGGCGCTCCTCGTCGCGCACGGCTGCGACGAGATGCAGGGCTATCTGCTGTCGCCCCCGCTGCCCCTCGGCGAGCTCGAGACGTTCCTTCGAGGCCGGTAGCGCCACGGGCCGGCGTGCAATCCCTGGGGGTTGCGTGTCAGACGTCACAGTTTTCGTCCCGCTCCCCGTATCGCTCGTCCGCACGGTCGATTCGGCTGGTCGAAATCCGGATAGCATCGGCGGCAACCGAAAAAGGGGGGCCAAAGATCATGGAGAGTTCGCCTCGGATCCGTTCCCACGCCCTCGTGGGTCTCGCCAGCCTTCTGGCCCTTTCGGGCCTCGCCTGGAGCGCGCCACCGGCCTCGAAGAGCTCGACGAAGGCTCCGGCGAAGGTCTCCGCAAAGCCGAAGACGAAGGCCGTTCCCGTGAAGATCCGGGACCGGGAGGACGAGCCGTTCGAGGCTCAGCGCTTCTTCATCGAGAAGCGCTCGCCCGACGGCGTCTCGCCCGTCGACGCGACACGCTATCTCGAGGCCATGCGGGTCCGCGACGACATGAAGCAGTTCCGCTCGTCGGACGGAACCCTGCTGCCCTCGCGCAAGCAGGTCGCCGAATCGGGATCGAGCCTCGCCATCCTGGATCCCTGGACGTGGCTCGGGCCCGGCAACATCGGCGGCCGGACGCGCTGCCTCGTGATCAACCCCAACGTGTCCTCCACCATGTGGGCCGGCGGCGTCGCGGGCGGCGTGTGGAAGTCCACGAACAGCGGCGGCACCTGGACCCCGAAGTCCGACCTCGCGCCGAACATCGCCGTCAACTCCATGGCGATCGATCCCGCGAACGCCAACATCCTCTACGCCGGCACGGGTGAGGGCTTCTTCAACGCGGACTTCGTGCGCGGCCTCGGGATCCTGAAGTCCACCGACGGCGGCGAGACGTGGGCCCAGCTCGCCGCGACGGCCAACTCCACGTTCCACTACGTGAACAAGCTCGTCGTCAGCGCGCTCAACTCGAGCCGCGTCTACGCGGCGACGAGGGCGGGCATCCAGCGCTCGACCGACGCCGGGGCCACGTGGAGTCAGGTTCTCACCGCGCCGGTCGGCGGCATCGGCGCCCACGACCTCGTGATCCGCACCGACCAGGCGACCGACGTCGTCCTCGCGTCGGTCGACGAGGGCGCGACGACGACGATCTACCGCAACCTCGACGCCGGCGGCGCCGGCATGTGGTCCCCCTCGTACACCGACGCGCGCCTCAACCGCACGACTCTGGCGCTCGCGAAATCGAACCAGGCCTACGTCTACGCGCTCGCCGCGGACCGCGCGGCCGGAACCTTCAACAACGGGCTCTACGCCGTGCTCCGCACGACCGACGGCGGCGGCACCTGGGGCATCCGCTACCAGAACGACGGCGACACGACGAAGCTCGCGAACTCGCTCCTCACGAACGCGCCCGTCCAGATCTGCAACGCGGCCTCGGGCTTCAACCAGGGCTGGTACGACAACGTGATCGGCGTCGACCCCGTGAACCCCGAGCGCGTGTTCGTGGGCGGCATCGACCTCTTCCGCTCCGACAACGGCGGCACGAGCTGGGGAATCCTCTCGCTCTGGTACGCGAACGTCGGCGCGGCGAACTACGTCCACGCCGACCAGCACGGGATCTTCTTCGATCCCGGCTACAACGGGGCCGCGAACCAGAGGATGTACGTCTCGAACGACGGCGGGCTGTTCCGCACCGACCTCGCCGTCACCGGGACGCCGGTCACCGACGCCAGCGTCGCGGGCCCCCTCTGCAACGGCACGGCGGGCGGGACGTTCAGCTGGACGAGCCTCTCGAACAACTACGGCGTGACCCAGTTCTACAACGGTGCCGTCTACCCCGACGGCACGCAGTACTTCGGCGGCACGCAGGACAACGGCACGCTGCGCGGCACCGACGGCACCGGCCCGAACGCCTGGACCCGCATCCAGGGCGGCGACGGCGGCTACGTGGCCGTCGCGCCCAACAACACGCAGATCCTGTTCGCCGAGACGACGAACCTCTCGATCCGCAAGTCCACGAACGGGGGCGGCTCCTTCACGAGCGCCGTCAGCGGCATCACCGAGCCGAGCTCGAACTTCCGCTTCATCAATCCCTTCCGCATGGATCCCTCGAACCCGCAGATCCTCTGGACGGCCGGCCGTTTCCCCTGGCGCACCTCGAACCAGGCGACGACCTGGTCGCAGGCGGGCGCGGCGTGGACGTCCTCGTCCACGAGCGCGGGCAGCGCCATCGCGATCGCCAAGACCGATTCGAACTACGTTCTCGTGGGCCGGGGCTCGGGACACATCAACAAGACGACGACGGGTCTGACGTCGAGCTCCCTCACCACGTGGTCGGAATCGCGGCCCGCGCTCGGCTACGTCTCCTGGGTGGAGTTCTCTCCGGTCGACAAGAACATCGCGTACGCGACCTATTCGACGTTCGGCGTGGGCAAGGTGTGGAAGTCGACCGACGCCGGCAGCAGCTGGACGCAGATCGACGGCTCGGGCGGCGGCGCGCTGCCCGACATCCCCGTGCACTCCATCCAGATCAGCCCCACGGACGGGCAGCGCCTCGCCATCGGCACGGATCTCGGCGTCTTCACGTCGACGGACGGCGGCGGCACCTGGCTCGTCGAGAACTCGGGCTTCGCGAACACGCCGGTCGAGACTCTGGTCCTCCAGAACAGCACGCTCTGGGCGTTCACGCATGGACGCGGCACGTACAAGACGGCGGTCCAGGGCGGCATGAGCCCCGCGCCCACGGTGTCGAGCGTGAACCCGTCGTGCGCGAGCACGACCGGCGGCCGCACCATCACGATCACGGGCACGGGCTTCCAGGCGGGCGCCACGGCCACCCTGATCGGTACGGCCTGCAACGTCACCAACGTCACGGCCACGACCATCACGTGCACCGCCGGCCTGCGCGCCAACGCCCCCTCGGTCGTCGGGAACGTCGTCGTCACGAACCCCGACATGCAGGCCGGAACGCTCACGAACGGCTTCAACTACGCGCTACGCGGGGACACGAACAACAACTCCGCGCTGACCGCCGCCGACACGTTCTACCTCAACCTCGCCATCTTCCTCGGCGGCTCGCCGGTCGTCTCCCTCTGCCAGGGCGACACCAACTCGAACAACGTGCAGACCGGGGCCGACGCGTTCTTCCTCAACCTGTACGTGTTCCTCGGAGGCCCCGCCCCCGGACCTTGAGGAGCGGGCCTCGCTCCCCGGAACGGAAAAGGCCGCCCAACGGGCGGCCTTTTCATGTCCTCCGGGCTTCGAGCCGCTCAGCCGGCCTTGGCGTTCGCGCGGTCGATGTACGTACCCAGCAGCGAGCGCACCTCGCCGAGGAGCTCGCGGCGCCGCGTCGCCCCGCTCTTGAGGACCCGCGCCACCGAGGAGCCGAGCCGCTCGTGATCCTCCGGCATGAGGTCCTGAGTCGCCACGATGATGACCGGGATGTCGCGCCAGTCGTTCTGGCTGCGCAGCTCGTGGAGGAACTCGAAGCCGTCCATGACGGGCATGACGAGATCCATGATGATGAGCTCGGGGCGCGCCTCGGAAACGCTCGTGAGCGCGATGAGGCCGTTCTCGGCCTCCCGCACGTGCCAGCCCGAGCGCTCGAGGAGCCCGCGGAACATCGCCCGCATCGCCGGGTCGTCGTCGATGACGAGCGCCGGGCAGATCGCGCGCGAGCAGCGGTACTTGCCGAGGACGCGCGAGAGGTGGTTCTCGATGGGCCGCCCGAGGAACTCCGTCTCGCCGAGCTGGAAGCCTCGGCTCGTGTCCTTGTTGAGGGCCACGAGGATGACCGGCGTCTCGATGAGCGAGGGCTCGTTCCGCAGCTCGCGAAGGACGTCCCAGCCGTCGCGGCCGGGCATCGCCGGATCCAGCAGGATCGCGACGGGATGCTGCGTCTTGGCGAGCTCGAGCCCCTCGGCCGCGCTCCCCGCGATGACGGGGCGGAAGCCCTCGTTCGAGAGGAAGCGGCGGAGCAGCTCGAGAGAGGCCGGCTCGTCGTCGATGACGAGCACGGTGGGGCCGTGCGGACCCTCCGGAAACTCGTCCTCCCTCCGCGCGCCGGGAGCCTTCTCCTTCTTCTCGATGGCGACGGCCGTGGGGATCTTCACGCTGAACGTCGAGCCCTTGCCGTGCTCGCTCGTCACGACGACGTCGCCGCCCATCATGCGGCAGAGCTTCCGCGTGATCGCGAGGCCGAGGCCCGTCCCGCCGTACTTCCGGGTCGTCGAGCTGTCGGCCTGCGAGAACGCCTGGAACAGCTTGCCGAGCTGCTCGGGCGTCATGCCGATGCCCGTGTCCGACACCGAGAACGTGATCCAGTCCACGCCCTTTTCGTCGGGGCCACGCACGACGTCGAGCGTGATGACGCCCTTGTCGGTGAACTTCGACGCGTTCGACACGAGGTTGAAGAGGATCTGCCTCACCCGCGTGAGGTCGGCGTGGATCTCGCCCAGCTCGTCCGACGAGTTCACGACGAGCTCGTTGCTGTTCTTGGCGACGAGGGGCCGCACCGTCGAGAGAACGTCCTTCACCATCTTGGGGACGTTGAACGTCTCGAGGTAGAGCTCCATCTTGTCGGCCTCGATCTTCGAGAGATCGAGGATGTCGTTGATCAGCCCGAGGAGGTGCTTGCCGGCGGCGTTGATCTTCTCGAGGTCGGGCACGAGGTCGCCGGCGCCCGCGTCCTCGGCGTCCTCCTGGAGCATCTCGCTATAGCCGATGATGGCGTTCAGCGGCGTGCGCAGCTCGTGGCTCATGCTCGCGAGGAACGCGCTCTTGAGGCGGTTGGCCTCTTCGGCCGCGTCCTTGGCCTGGCGCAGCTCGTTGGCGGTGGCGTTCAGCTCCTGGGTGCGCGAGCGGACGGTCTCCTCGATCGACGCGTACGTCGCCTTGAGGTCGGCCGTCATCTTGTTGAACGAGGCCGAGAGCTCGCCGATCTCGTCCTTCGTCTCGACGGGCACCTCGTAGTTGAGATCGCCCGCGGAGATCTTCCGCACCACGCCCGTCAGCCGCTCGATGGGCCGGGAGATGTCGCCCGAGAATTTCCGGGCGGCGACGAACACGAGCACCAGCATTCCGCCCGAGAGCACGAGGAACGTGTAGCGCAGCGCCGCGCTCGCCGCGAGCGCCTCGCTGGCGTCGATCTTCACCACGACGCCCCAGCGGAGATCGGGCAGGAACTTGGCGACGGCCATGACCGTCTTGCCCTGGTAGTCCTTGGAGAGGCCGGTCCGCTCCTCGCCCTGGAAGAGCTTCTGGAGCTCCTGGTGCGCCGGATCGCCCATCGAGATGCGCCGCGTGAAAGCGGCATCGGGGTCGTGCCGGGTCGGCGTGAGGAAGACGATGCTCTCGCCGTCCTTCGCCGCGACGATCGTCTCCCCGGTCGACCCGAGGCCGGTGTAGTCGTTGACGACCTTGGAAACCTCCTTGTTGCTCACCTGGAAGACCACGATGCCGACCACGTTCTCGCGCCGGAGAAGCGGGGCGGCGATGAACGCCGCGGGCCCCTTGGTGACGTCGTCGTTCTGGAAGTCGGAGATCTCGATCTGCTTCTTGCCCTTGGCGGCCTCGAACGCGCGGGCGAGCGGCGTGTCCTTGTGGCGCGCGTCGGTGACGTTGAGCGAGAAATCGTCCCCGCGCATCACCGAGAACACGGCCTCGCCCTTCAGGCTGAAGAACAGGAGGTCCGCGTAGCCGAAGTCGTCCATGTAGCGGTGGAGCACCGGACGGAGCTCCTTGGCGACCCAGGGCTCGGCGCCGCCCGAGCGGGCGAGGCGCTCGCCCGCGTCGAAGATCTCGGGCACCCGCGCGAGGGCCGTGACGTTGCGCTTCCTGTCGCGCGCATAGGCATCGATGTGGTTGGCCTTGCTCTCGGCGAGGGCCTTCAGGTGGTCCTGAACCTCTCGCGTGAGCGCCCGGGAGGAGAAGAAGTAGGCCACGCCCGTCGCGATGAGAAGGGGCGCGAGCGCCATGAAAAGGAAATAGACCAGAAAGCGGCGCGCGATCGTCCAGCTCTGGCGCTTCGGTTTCGCCTCCGCCACGGCCGCATTCTCTACTACTTCGCCTCGAACGACGGCGATCGTTTTCCCGCCCTTCAGGAAATCGGCACAACGAGCCTTACGACGAGCCCGCCGCCGGCCCGGCTCATCAGGGTGAGCGCCCCGCCGTGGGCCTCCACGATCTCGCGGCAGAGCGGCAGCCCGAGACCGCTGCCGCCCGGCTTCGTGGAGTGGAACGGCAGGAGCACGCGGGAGAGATCCTCCCCTTCGAGGCCCGAACCCCGGTCCAGGACCTCGACCGTGAGGAGCCCTTCGGCCTCCCGCGCCCGCACCACCGTTTCGCCCGGCGGGCTGCCCGCCTCCACGGCATTCTTCAGGAGGTTGAGGAGCACTTGCTGCATCTGCGCGCGGTCGAGCGCGGCCGGAGGAAGGTCCGCCGGCAGATCCCTCCGGAACGGCACGAGCGGCTCGAGAGAGTCCAGCAGCTCCGGGAACGGAACGCTCTCCTTGCGCGGAAGGGGCAGCCGCGCGAAGCGGGCGTAGCCCTCGAGGAACCCCGAGAGAGACGACAGCCTCTCGTCCACGGTGCCGAGCAGGCCCTCCGCCCGGGCGGTCTCTCCCCGCGCGAGGAGGGCGCGGGCGGAATGGACGAGGGAGCTCGCGGGAGCCAGGGAGTTGTTCAGCTCGTGGCTCATCACCCGGATCACGCGCTTCCACACCGCGACCTCCTGGCGACGCAGCTCCTGCGTGATGCGCTCCACGAGGACGAGCGTGACGCTGCGGGTGTGGAGGCGCAGCTCGCGAAAGGCGACCCGGAACGTGTCGCCCGCGAGCACCTCGTCGGGCGCGCCACCCGCGACCACGAGGCCGTCGCGCCCCGAGACGAGCGCGGCGGCGAGCGGCTCGGGCAGACCCTGCGAGGTCTCGGCGAGGGAGCGCCCCTCGAGGGCACCGGCTTTCGAAAGAAGGGTCCGGGCCGCCAGGTTCGCGAACACCACGCGCCCCCGTTCGTCGACGAGCAGGAGCGACATGGGAGCGCTCTGGAGCACCGTGTCGAGGAGCAGCTCGCGCGCGAGGAGATCGCCGCGGCTCCTCCGGAGCGCCTCGCCCATGGAGTTGTACAGCGCGACGAGCTCGGTGAGCTCGCCCGTGGCAGGGGGCGCGAGGCGCAGGCTGAAGTCGCTCTCGGCATAGCCGCGCACGCCGTCGGTGAGCGCCTCGAGCGTTCTCCGCACGCGCGACAGCGTGCGCCCCACCGTGAGGCCGAAGACGCCGAGACCGAACGCCGCGCCGAGGAGCGTCACCGCGATCGGCGGCAGCTTCAGGGACGACGCCAGCGTCGACGCCCCCGCCGACGCGACGATCGAGAACGCCACCTGGAGCGCGAGGAGCCGCGTGAGCCTCGGGGGCCCGCCGTTCATCCGGCGATCGTATCCGCGTCGCCGGGCAGTCCTGCCGGACTGCTTTCGAGGGACTCACTCCGCCGCGTTTCGCGGCCGCCGCTCCAGCGCGATTCCCAGCCGCTCCATGCGGCGGTAGAGCGCCTGCCGGCTGAGGCCGGCCTCCTGCGCCGCCTTCTGCACGTTGCCGCCGCAGCGCGTGAGGAGCGCCTCGAGGCTCTCACGGTCTCCCGCGGCGGGAGGCAGCTCCTCGCGGACGTCCGCCTGGGGAAGGCCCGAGAGACCGAGGTCTGCGCCCGAGACCTCCTCGGTCGCGGCCACGAGCGCCGCCC
>JAEUQS010000183.1 GCA_016789625.1 Acidobacteriota bacterium
CGCACGGGCTTCGGGCTGTCGAGTGTGCTCGTCTCGATTTCTGCCGGCCCGGCGGCCACGACGGATCTCGACGGGGCGTTCACGCTCACGAACGTCGAGCCCGGTCCGCGACAGATCGAGGCCGATCGGAACGGCTATCTGCCCCTCGTTCGGAGCGTGACGGTCACCGCGGGGCTCACGAGCGCGCTCGGCCTCGTGGACGTCACTCCGCGAACGGCAGACCTCACGATCCACGTCCAGAACCCGTCCGGCCTCGCGGTGGAGGGCGCCACGGTGCTCGAGGTGAACAGCGGTCAGTCGGTCGTCACGAACGCGCAGGGGGACGCACGCTTCCCCGCGCTCCCCGCCGGGGCGGAGATCTTCGTCGTCCGCGCCGCCGGCTTCCCCCGGGCGGCTCTGGACGAGCTCCTGATCGAGAACGGGATCGTTGATTGGATCCCGATCGAGCTCTCGGATTTCTCTGCCGGCGCGGGCTCGGGAACCGTGCACGGCGTGGTGAAGAGCGAGACGGGCCTCCCGATTCCAGGTGCGACCGTGAGCCTCGCGGGAGTCGCGGGCAGCGAGGTGACGACTGGGGCCGACGGCGCGTACGCGATCGCCGCGCCGGCCGGGGAGTACGGCGACTACGTCGTCGTGGCGCGCGCGACCGGCTACGGAACGATGGCGTCGAACCGGTTCCGGGTCGGGGGCACCGCCGAGCCTTGGCACATCCTCAGCGACTTCTCGCTCTCGCCAGCGGGTAGCACGGCAACAGTGACCGTCACCACGCGCGACGTCTCTGTCGGCGCCGCCGCGGCGGGTTCCGCCTTCGTGTGGACGACGCCCGGACTCATCGAGATCGAAACTCCGCCCTCGGGTCTCCGCAACGCGCAGATCCCCGCGGGCATCTTCTACCGGAGCCCCGCAGACGTGTCGACGATGCGGCGCAACCTCGTTGCCGGGAGCACGACGCCCCTCGTCGTCGCCGCGGAGCCCTCGGCCGCGCCTCCGGCCGACGGCTGGACGTTCCTGAGCCGTGTGAACCGCATGGCGACGGGCGAGCCCCTCGCTGGCGCGACGGTGGAGCTGCGTCCTCCGGCGGGCGCGTCGACGTTCCTGACGTCGGATGTCGACGGCTTCGTCTACGGCTCGGCGAACACCTCGGGCGAGCACCGGGTCTTCGGCTCGGGCTCCGGCTACGTGGAAACCGAGTCGGCACCGTTCACGCCTTCCGTGGGGAGCCGGTTCGTGCGCCCGGAGGTGTACCTCCCGGGCGACCTCGACTCCGGGACATTGGCGATCGTGCAGCCGGCGGAGGGCGCGCAGGTTGCGGCAACCTTCACAGTTGGCGTGGAGGCGACGCTGCCCCGGACCGACGACCAGATCACCGGCATTCTCGTGGAGCTGTCGGACGGCGCCGTGTCTTCCGCGGTGGCGACCTACACGAACGGAGGTCGCACCGCTTCGATCGTTGTCGCTGCGACCTTCGGAAGCGCCAGCCAGGTGCTCACCGTTCGGGCGCGTACCCGCTACGAGGCCGAGCTCGTCGCCACCCGGAACATCAACACGGCGATGCTGGGAAGCGTGAAGGCCGTGAAGATCGCGAGCGTCGTTCTCTCCCTTCCCGCCGTGACCGCCGGAGCGGAGGTCAAGGGGCTGGTGACGCTCACGGCTCCGGCGCCGGCAGGTGGCGTGCGCGTCACGCTGGAGAGCAGCCGGCCGCGCGTCGGTGCGGTCGATCCGCTGAGCGTGGTGGTGCCAGCCGGGTCCACGGATGCAGGATTCATCGTGCGCGTGCCACGGACGGTGAGCGCGCCCGCTTCGGTGACGATCACCGCCCGTGCGAACGGATCCCGGGTGAGCCAGACGCTTGCGGTCACACCTCCCACGGTCAGCCGCCCCATGGAGCCTCGATGAAAGTCCTTCTCGCCGCCGCCATCCTCCTTTCGGGAAGTGCCGCGGCACAGACCTCGGGTCCCCTCTTCGAAAAGCCGTTCCTCGTGGAGCGAACCATCGAGGAAACCGCGGGCGGCGATACCTACACCTCGACATCCAAGGAGTACTGGGGCGGTTCCTGGTTGGTAGCGGTGCGCCAAGGCGAGGATCGAACCGTCATCGACTTCGCGCGGCGCGAGATCCAGGAGATCTCCGTGACGAAGGGGACCTATTGGACGCTCAGCTTCTCGCGCATGCGGGAGCTCCGGGAGCGGCTGCATCGCGCCGAGAACGAAGACGTCGCTCGACCGTCGGCGCGCCCCGCGGACGCTCCGGTTCCGAGAATCCTCGTCGAGGAGCTGGCCCCGCAGTCCGCCCGGAGCGCGCGGCCGGGCAGTCCGGCACGACTGCCTCAGGCGATCCGTTCGGATCGCCCCGGCGAGCCCGCGGGTCCCACGCGGCGCGGCTTCAGAGCGCGCGTCGACTCGGCTTCAGGAGCGACGCTCGAGGCCTGGGTCGACGACTCGGTGGTGCTGGGCGCGGGCGCGCTGGACGCCCTCGCCGTGTTCGAGAAGGAAGAGCTGGGCCCCGTGGACGGGCGCGGCGAGCCCGGTCCCGCCGATCTCGCGGACGCCGTGCGGCGGAAGGCCGGCGGCGCGCTGAGCGTTTTGGTGAAGCGTGAGACCGGGGCGAGTGCCGCCTTCCGCGTGGAAGACCGCGTCACCCGCATCACCCCACTCGCGATGTTTCCCGCGAGGCTCGTCACGATTCCCGAGGGCCTGCGCCGCGTCGCGAGCCCGCTCGAGGTGATGGTGTCCTACGCCGAAGAGGAAGCCGCGCTCAAGAGGAGAGGCCGGTGAGGCGAGGCCTCGCGGTCTTCGATCGACTCGGGAGGGCTCAGCTCCTCCGCGGTGCGGTGTCTCTCGTGCAGCTCGTCGCGCTTCTGGTGACGAGCCTCGTTCTCCCCATCCCGCAGGCCGAGGCCCAGTCCGACCCGTGGGCGCTCACGCCGGGCCTCACGGCCCGGGCGGTGTTCTCCTGCGACGACCTCACGCTCAACAACGCGTCCTCGGCCGACTCCGCTCCCGATGCAGGCCAGGGTCACGTGGGCACGAACGGCCGCATCGCGCTCAACGCCGCGTCCACGGTGCTCGGCAACGCGACGCCGGGGCCGGGCAAGGCCGTCGTGCGCACGGGCGGATCCACCGTTTCGGGCTCGACGGCCCCCGCAAGCCTCGCCGTTCCGTGCGCGCCTGTGAGCCTCACGGGCCTCGCGTCGACGCTGCCGGGCAGCAACGCCAACGCGACCATTCCCCGCACGGCGCAGAACCGCGACCCGCTCTCGGGCCCCAACCGGACGGTCTTCTCGATGACCTCGGGCGACACGCTCCAGCTCGCCGCGGGCACGTACTACTTCACACGCTTCACGCTCGCGGGCGCGGCCAAGGTCTCCGTCGCGGGGCCGGTGCGCATCTTCGTGGCGGGGGAGATCCAGCTCGGCGGCGGCTCCTGGCTCAACCAGAGCGGCAACCCCGCGAACGTGCGCCTCTTCGGCAACGGACCGCGCCTCGAGCTGACCGCGTCGTCCGAGCTCAGCGCGTTCGTCTACGTGCCCGCGGCGCAGGTGGACCTCACCAACCAGTCCCGCATCGTGGGCGGACTGTGGGCCCGTCGCGCGACGCTCAACGCCTCGAGGATCACGAAGCGCACGGCGCTCTCGGCGCCCACGCTCACGATCACCGAGCCCGCGGAAGGCGCCACGCTTCCGAACCTCGCCGCCGTGGCCGTTTCTGGCGTTGCGCAGGACGCCGAGGGGCCGGTCACCCTCACGCTCAACGGCCAGACGGTCTCCGTGGGTGCGAACGGCGTGTTCACGGCGACGCTCGATCTCTCGTCCACGCAGCCGCCCGCGATCACCGCGGTGGCTGCGGATGGGGACGGCTTCA
>JAEUQS010000243.1 GCA_016789625.1 Acidobacteriota bacterium
TCGCTCGGCGAGGGACGCGCGGCGCCGGTTTGCTGTGTGCAGGGTCTCGCGGTGCGCGTCCCTCGACGTTCCCGCGAGACCCCCCGGGAGCCCCGGCCCGGCCCCGCCCGCGGGGCGGGGAGCGTGGTGCACTCGAGTCGCTCGACAGCCATGGCTTCCGCCAGAAAAAGGCGAGCGGAGCGGAAGGGCCAGGGAAACCCACAACCATAACTGGGTTCCGCAGAATTGGCGTCACTGCGAAAAGGCGAGCGACGCGAGCGGAGCGGAAGGGCCAGGGAAACCCATAACTGGGTTTCCCGGTAACTGCCCAGTTTCCCGGTAAGACTCAGTACTTGCGGAGGAGGCCCACGACGACGCCCTGCACGGCGACGTCGGCTTCGGGCACGAGGATGGGCTGGATGCGGTCGTTCGCCGGCTGAAGACGAATCATGCCGGCCGGCTCGCGATAGAACCGCTTGAGCGTGGCCTCGCCGTTCACGAGCGCGGCGACCGTCTGGCCGTTGTCGGCCACGACGCGCTTCTCGAGGACGACATAGTCGCCGTCGTGGATTCCGTCGTCGATCATCGAGTCTCCGCGAACGCGCAGAACGAAGTTGTCGGACTTCCGGCCGAGCAGCGTCTCCGGAACGGCAAAAGTCTCCGAGCCCTGGATCACCTCGATGGGCTGGCCCGCGGCGATGCGGCCCAGGAGCGGTACGTCGACGAGACCCGGCCGGACGAGCTCTTCGGCGACGAGCAGCGATCGGCGCTTGTTCCAGTCCCGCACGAGGACGCCCTTTTCCATCAGGAGCCGGATGTGCTTCTGCAGGGTGCCGAAGGAGGAGTAGCCGAACTTCTCGCAGATCTCCCTTTGGGTGGGTGAGATCCCGTTCGACTCCCGATAGCTTCGGATGTAGTCGACGATGTCCTTCTGACGCTGCGTGAGGGTGACCGGCTTCATGATTATCGAGGCTCCAAAGAGGTAATTACCTTATGGAATTCGGAAAAAACGCGAAATCTCCGAATGAATAAAGGGTAGCGATCTCGTCTCAAAGATAGGCGCAATAGGGTCGCAAGTCAAGCGTGCGGGGCGATCAATCGTAGATTCCATCCGCGTACCACGAGCCCGACGAGCCTTCCTGGAAGATGCGGTAGAGCCCGCCGTTCTCGAGCTCGATGTCCCAGTACGAACGGTCCATGCGATCGGCGGGGCTCTCCGCCCACCAGCTCTCCTCGAGACGCCAGGGTCCCGAGGCCACGCGCACCCGGCCGGGCCGGAGGGGGCCCTCCGCCGCGAGGGGCCGAACGAAGGACGGGCGCCGGGCCTGCCGGGCCTCGCCCTCGTCCACGTCGAGCCCCAGGGCGGGACGCAGGACCCTCACGGAGAGAAGGCCGAAGGCGCGCCGCGGCTCCCGGCGCCGCGGGGGAGCCGGAGGCGGTGCGTAGGCGGTGGTCGCGAGACGCTCCGGGCGATGTCCGTCCGTCGTGACGGGCGTCCCGGCCAGGCCCTCTCCGAGGAGGGCCGTGAGGCGCGCGAGCAGCGTCGCGAGGGCGTCGGGTGAGATTTCAGGCGGACCGAAGAGTGTGAGCTGTCCGCGGCGCGGGCGGTCGGGGTGAGCCGTGAGAGAGAAGCCCAGGAGCGGCGCGCGGGGCGGGCTCTTCTCGAGGTGGAGCGAAAGAAGGGTCAGCAGCGTCTTGGCCTCGCGCGTGGGGGCCGGGAGCGTGAGGGTGCGCGCGTCGGTGCCGTCGGGGTCGAGGCGCAGCTCGAGATCCAGCCGTGTGGCCCCGAGGCCCTGGACGGCGAGGCGTTCGAGGAGCCGCTCGAGGGCCGCTCGCGCGAAGGCCATGAAGGAGGAAAGCTCGGTGACGGGCCAGTCGAAGCCGAGGCCCTCCGTGAACGCGGACGGAGGCACGTGAGCGAGGAACGGCTCCGGGTCGGCGCCGCAGGCCTTCGCATGGAGCGCCGCGCCCGCCTCTCCGAGGCGCGCGGCGACGTCGCTTTCCGGAAGCCGGGCGAGATCGCCGATCGCATGGAGCCCCCAGCGCGAGAGCGTGGCCGCGAGGCGCAGCTCCGGGGCGAGCCGCTCGAGCGGCAGAGGCGCGAGGAAGTCTGCTTCCCGGCCGGGAGGCACGTAGACCGCGTCCCCGAAGACGAGGACAACGGAATTCCTTGGACGCCCTG
>JAEUQS010000264.1 GCA_016789625.1 Acidobacteriota bacterium
CTCCACGAGTGGGATTCCGTGAACCTCAACGCCCGGCTCGGCATCATCCTCGGGGAGCCGGCCTGGGGGCGCGGCATCGCGCAGGAGGCGCTCTCGGCGCTCCTTTCGGCGGCGTTCGGAACGCTCGGCCTCCACAAGGTGTACCTCAACGTCTTCACCACGAACGAGAAGGGCCGCGCTCTCTACGGCAAGCTGGGCTTCCGCGAGGAGGGCGTGCTGCGCGAGGAGTACCGGCTCCGCGGCACGTTCCGCGACATGGTCCGCATGGGACTCCTCGCGGGGGAATGGAAGAGTAGGATTCCCGAGAGCTCATGACGGCCAGGCAGCTCCTCGACTTCCTGTCGCAGCATCCCGCGATCGTCGGCGGGCTCGTGCTGCTGCCGCCCGTCCTCGCGTTCCTCGTGCCGTTCCTCCATGGCGCGGGAAAGGGCCGCGAAGCCCCCTGGAAATACGTCTACTCGTTCCTCGTGTACGCCGCCGCCGTGCCGGGTATGGGAGCCACGGTGGTGACGGCGTACCGCATGTTCTTCACGCGCGAGAGCCTGCTCGACGCGGATCTCCTCGTCTCGTTCGGTCCGATCCTCTCGATGGTCCTCACGCTGATCCTCATCGCGCGGGTGGTGTCGTTCGACGCCCTGCCCGGCTTCGACCGCCTCGCGGGCCTCATGACGCTGATCGGCGTGACGTTCGGAATCCTGCTCGCGATCCACAAGACGTTCATCGGCATCCTGTTCGGCGGCTCGATCTTCCTGCTGGTGGGAATCGGCGCGTTCCTGTTCGCGCTCCTGAAGTGGGGCTCGGCGCTCCTCTTCCGGAAGTCCTCCGACCCGCGACCGGAACGGCCCCGCTTCTCCTGAGGGCTACCCCTTCTTGGGCGGCTCCACGTCCACGGTCGTGAAGTCGAACCGGCAGCTCGCGGCCGGGGCCCGCACGTCACAGTCTCCGGCGGTGAAGCGCTTTCCCGCGGGGGGCTTCCGCCCGAAGATCTCGGGGACGAAGCGCCCCTCGAGCGGCACGCGCACCTGAAACCGTCCGTCGGCCTCGGTGACGCCGATCGCCTTGGCAGGTCCTTCGAGGACGAACGTGACGCCGCCGAGGGGAACGCCCAGGAGCGTCATCGTGCCCGAGACGACGACGCCGTCGCAGCCGAAAGATGCCGTGGCCGTCTTTCCGGCCTCCACGGTGACGAGGCGCTCGTCCTGGGTCTTCGCGATATACGCGTAGCCCCCGGGGACGGGCAGGCTCAGTCGCCAGGTGACCGTCGTCGGGCCCGGCTCGAGTCCCTCCCCGACGAAGAGGCCGGGGCTCGTCTGTGAAAGACCGGACCCGAAGAAGGGTCCGAGCCGGGCCGTCATCTGACCGCTCCGGAGCTCCGCCGGCGAGCCGCAGACGCGGACCTCGATCCGGCCCCCTTTGCCCAGCCGGAAGTCCACGGTCTCGGCGGACGTCGCGACAGTCTGCGTGCTCGCGGCGTAGCCCTTCGACCGGGCCACGAGCACCAGGGGGGCCTCCCGCCCGGGCACTCCCGAGAGCTCGTACCGCCCGTCTTCCCCGGCGGAGACGGGACCCAGGCTCGAGAGCACCGAATCCTCGTTCTCGGGATCCACGAGCCCGGACACCTGGGCGAGCGGAATCGGCGCTCCGGTCTCCGCGTCGGTCACGGTGCCGCGAATCGAGCGCCCCCGGGAGAGCACGATGTCGCCCAGATCGAGGTCGTCCGTCGTGCCGGCGACGACCGCTGGAGACTCGACGCGCTTTCGCTCGAAGCCGCTGGCGTCGATCGTCAGGACGACGAGATCGGGGAACTCGCGGAAGAACGAGAACGCGCCGTCCTCGCCGCTGGTCGTCTTGTTCCACGGGTACTGTGTGGTCACGCCGTCTTCCGCGAGATACAGAGGCTCGATGCGGACCCGCGCCACGGGATCGCCGCTCTCGTCGACGAGGCGGCCCTTCACCGTCTGCGCGCGCTCGAGCACGATCTCGAGGCGTGTCTCCCCGCTCCAGTCACCCATCTTCCGAATGTGGGACTTCTCGGAGGCGATCCACTTCATGGGTTCGCCGGTCGGATAGCCCGAGAACGAGAACCCGCCATCCGTGCCGGTCGTCGCCATGCGCGCGAAGCCGTCGCCCACGGCGCCCGAGGACAGGCGGATGCGGGCACCCTCGACGGGACTGCCGAGGTCGTCCACGACGCGGCCCTCGACGAGCTTCCCCGCCTGGAGCGCGATGGTCCCCGTGTCGGTGCGCTTTTCGGGTGCGACCTCCACGGCCTTCTCCCCCAGAGCGACGGCTGGCCCCTCCCACTGGAGCCGGTACCGGCCGGGAGGCACGTTCTCGAGGAGCACTTTCTCGCTCCTCTGCCCCACCGCGAGCGTCACCCGCCGCGAGTCGAAGACCCGCGGTTTCTCCCGCGCCGTCTGATCCACGAGACGCACCTCGAGCGACACCTCCCTGCGGGTGTCGAACGGAAGCAGAGTGAACGTCAAGGACGACCTGGCGACGAGCGAGAGAGGTACGAGCGGAACGTCCGTACCTTCGGGGACCTCGACGTCGCGGGTTTCGTAGCCGCCGGCCGCGACGCGCAG
>JAEUQS010000279.1 GCA_016789625.1 Acidobacteriota bacterium
CTCGTGGTGCCGTTCCTGAAGCCTCTCTACGACTACGCCTGGTTCGTGGGCTTCTTCGTCGCGGCCGCCATCCACGTGGCGCTTTCGAGAAGAACGGCCTGAACTTCCTCTGGAAAAGTACTTTCGCCGGGGTGTCGATTCCAGGGATCCTCGCTCGACGTCTGGGTGAAGGAGACACGTCATGCGCGTGATGATTCTGATCAAGGCGAATGCCGACAGCGAGAACGGGGTGATGCCGGGCGAGGAGCTCCTCACCGAGATGGGGGCCTACAACGACGAGCTCGTGAAGGCCGGCATCATGCTCGCGGGCGAGGGCCTCCACCCCACCTCCAAGGCGGCCCGCGTGCGGTTCTCGGGCGAGAAGCGCACCGTCGTGGACGGACCCTTCGCCGAGACCAAGGAGCTCATCGCGGGCTTCTGGCTCTGGCAGGTGAAGTCCATGGACGAGGCCATCGAGTGGGTGAAGCGCTGTCCGAACCCCATGGGCGGAGAGAGCGAGATCGAGATCAGGCCCGTATTCGAGATGGCCGACTTCGGCGACGCGATGACGCCCGAGCTGCGCGCGCAGGAGGATCGCCAGCGGGCGGAGCTCGAAAAGCAGGCTCGGGAGAGGGAAGCGAAATAGCCGCGGATCGAAAAACCTCCTCCGCCGGTGTCGATTCCGGAGATCCTCGTTCGACGTCTGGTTGAAGGAGACCAAACATGAGAGTCCTGGTTCTGATCAAGGCGAACTCCGACAGCGAGAACGGCGTGATGCCGAGCGAGCAGCTCCTCACCGAGATGGGGGCCTACAACGACGAGCTCGTCAAGGCCGGCATCCTGCTCGCGGGTGAGGGGCTCTACCCCAGCTCCAAGGCGGCGCGGGTGCTGTTCGCGGGCGAAAAGCGCACGGTCGTCGACGGTCCGTTCGCCGAGACCAAGGAGCTCATCGCGGGCTTCTGGCTCTGGCAGGTCAAGTCACTCGACGAAGCGATCGAGTGGGTGAAGCGCTGCCCGAACCCCGACGGCGGAGAAAGCCAGATCGAGATCCGCCCCATCTTCGAGATGGCCGACTTCGCCGAGCAGCTCACCCCCGAGCTGCGAGCGGAGGTCGCCCGAGGAGAGCTAACGCGGCTGCGCGAAGAGCAGGCCAAAGAAAGAGAAGGGAAGTAGGCGGCCATGCGCTTCATGCTGCTCATGATTCCCGGGGGCTACGAGACCGCTCCGCCCGGCGAGCTTCCGGATGCCGAAGGCGTCGAGAAGATGATGAAGTTCAACCGCGCGCTCCAGGAATCGGGGGTGCTCATCGGCTGCGACGGTCTGCACCCGCCGTCCATGGGCGCCAGGGTGAGCTTCGCGGAGGGCAAGCCGAAGGTCACCGACGGGCCCTTCGCGGAGGCGAAGGAGGTCCTCGGCGGCTACTGGATGATCCGCGTCGCGTCGCTCGAGGAGGCCGTCTCCTGGGCCGCGCGCTGCCCGGCCGCGCCGAACGAGATCATCGAGGTCCGCCAGGTGCAGGAGCTCGAGGACTTTCCGCCCGACGTGCAGGCCGCGGCGGCGGGCTACGAGTCGATGCTGACCAAGGGCTGAAGAAATGTGCTGAGATCGTCGGCCGTGACGGCCGCCGATTCTCCCGACACCCACCGCGCCATCGAGGCCGTGTGGAGAATCGAATCGGCGCGCCTCATCGGAGGGCTCGCGCGCATCGTGCGCGACGTGGACCGCGCGGAGGATCTCGCTCAGGAAGCCCTCGTCGCGGCGCTCGAGCGCTGGCCCGAGACGGGCATCCCCAAGAACCCCGGCGCCTGGCTCATGGCCACGGCCAAGCACCGCGCGATCGACGGACTGCGGCGCGGGCCGCTCCTCGAGAGGAAGCACGCGGAGCTGACGCGCGATCTCGAGGCGAGGCAGGAGGCCGCGGTGGCCGAGCTCGAGGCCCGGCTCGACGACGACGTGGGCGACGACCTCCTCGGCCTCCTCTTCACCGCCTGTCACCCCGTGCTCTCGCGGGAGGCGCGCGTCGCCCTCACGCTGCGCCTCCTGGGCGGCCTCACCACAGACGAGATCGCCCGGGCGTTCCTCGTGCCCGAGCCCACGATCGCCCAGCGCATCGTGCGCGCCAAGCGCGCGCTCGCCGAGGCGGGCGTGCCCTTCGAGGTGCCGCGGGGAAAGGACCGCGCGGAGCGGCTGTCGTCCGTCCTCGAGGTCGTCTACCTCGTCTTCAACGAGGGCTACTCGGCCACCGCGGGCGACGACTGGCTGCGGCCCGCGCTCTGTGAAGAGGCGCTCCGGCTGGCCCGCGTCCTCGCGGGGCTCACGCCTGGAGAGCCCGAGGTCCACGGCCTCGTTGCGCTGCTCGAGATCCAGGCTTCGCGGTCGCGAGCGCGCGTGGGTCCCGGCGGCGAGCCCATCCTCCTGCTCGAGCAGAACCGCGCGCGCTGGGACCAGATTCTCATCCGGCGGGGCCTGGACGCCCTCGCGCGGGCCGAGGCCCTCGGCGGAGCGAACGGACCCTACGCGCTCCAGGCCGCGATCGCGGCCTGTCATGCGCGGGCGCGGACCGCCGGCGACACGGACTGGCCGCGCATCGTCTCGCTCTACGAAGCGCTGGCCCGCGTCGCGCCGTCCCCGATCGTGGAGCTGAACCGCGCGGTCGCGGTGTCCCTGGCGTCCGGGCCCGAGGCCGGGCTCGCCCTCGTCGACGCGCTCGTCGCGGAGCCCGCGCTCTCGGGCTACCACCTGCTGGCGTCGGTGCGCGGCGATTTCCTCGCGAAGCTCGGCCGCACGAATGAGGCGCGAACGGAGCTGGAGAAGGCCGCGTCCCTCACCCGGAACGCGCGGGAGCGCGACCTCCTTCTCGCGCGCGCCAGGGGGCTCTGAAAGGTGCCGGGCCGTCAGTATCCCGAAAGGAAGGCCTCGACTCCGCTCTGCTGATCCCGCCGGGCGGCGGCGCAGAGCGCGATGCCCTCGAGCGTCTGCTCGAGGATGCGCGGGCCGCCCGTGTACTTGGGCGAGCGGTCCTTGAAATAGGTCGCGACGCGCGTGCGGTGCGCTTCGTCGCAGAACGTCGACGCGACGTACGGGAAGTTCGCGGGGACGTCGCGCGGGAGGCGGGCGGCGAGCGCGTCGAAGTTCTTTTCCACGAACCCGAGGGCCGCCTCGCGGGTCTCGCGCTGCCGGCTCGCCGTGATCAGCGTCGAAAGGGATTCGCGCGGGTCGAGCGCCTCGTCGAGGGTGAGCGCGAGCGCCTGGGACACGAGCGTGGAATCGGGAAACAGCGTGAGGGCCGGAAGCAGGCGGCGCCGGTCGCGGCGCTCCTTCGTGGTCTTCGTCTCCGCGAGGAAGCGGTCGAAGAGCGCACGGTCTCCCGAGCGGGCGGCCGCGTTGAGCACGGACCCGAGCATGTTGGGATCCACGGCCGATCGGTCGGTCAGCCAGGCCCGGGCCAGGCGACCCGCCTCTCCCGAGAGGGCGCGGTCGCTGCCGAGCCTCGCGACGAGCGGGACCACGTCGGCGCGGAGGAGCTTCAGGTCCTCGCTCTCCTTGGCTCCGGCCTTCGGAGCGAAGCCCAGAGAGCGGGCCTTCTCCCCGAAGCTCTTCTGAATGAAGCGCGCGTAGTTGGGGCGGAGCGCGTCGGGCACGAGGTTGAGGTCGATCGAGTCGGCGATGCCGGCGGCGGCCGCCACGACGAGGCGGCTCTGATCGCCGGCGAACACGGGCACGAGCCGGAGCGCGTCCGCGCGCGGGACGTCGCCGGTCTCGGCCAGCGCGGCGGCGTCCTGCAGGAGGCTCAGCCGCTCCGGAGTCGAGAGCGCGGTCGCGCCGCCTTTCACGAGCCTGTTCCGAAGGTCGGCCGGATACGCGACGCGGAAGTAGCCGGCACCGCCCTCGTTCACCACGACCCGCGCGGGGCAGGCGCTCCCGAGCGCGATCTCCCCCGTGGGCTGCGTGAGCACGGTGCAGACGGGGAGGGCGAGGGCCGGAGGATCGCCGCCCGCCGCGGGCTCGGCCCGCACGCAGAGCGGAATGCGCCACTGGGCCTCGCGGGAGCCCGTGGAGCCCCGCGGCAGGAGACGCTTCTGCGTGAGCGTGAGCTTGGCGCCGTTCGGCCCGCAGGAGAGAGCCGGGGTGATGACCGGCACGCCGGGCTGATCGAGGAACGTCGCGAACGCGGGCGCGACCCAAGCGCCGCCCTCGGCCGCGAGCGCGCCGAGGAAGTCGGCCGCGGTGGCGTTGCCGAACGCGTGCTTCTTCAGATAGCGCTGCACGCCCTTCCGGAACACTTCCTCGCCGAGGTAGCTCTCGAACATCCGGAGCACCGCGCCGCCCTTTCCGTACGTGATGCCGTCGAAAGCGTTCGCGATGTCGTCCTTCGCCTCGATGGGCTGGTGGATCTGCCGCGCCGAGACGAGCGAGTCCTCGCGCATCACCTCGTCGCGCCCGGCGATCGCCTCGATGCGCTCGTTCCACTCGGGCTTCCATTTGTCGAGGAGGCGCGAGGCCATCCACGTGGCGAAGGACTCGTTCAGCCACAGGTCGTCCCACCAGGCCATGGTCACGAGGTCGCCGAACCACTGGTGCGCGCTCTCGTGCGCCGAGATGGACGCGTACGTGCGCATGAAGCCGATCGACTGCGCGTCCGGCTTGGCGAGAGAGAGGTTCGAGGCCCAGGTCACGAGGCCCGCGTTCTCCATGGCGCCGAAGCCCACGGTCGTCGGGATCACCAGGTTGTCGAGCTTCTCGTAGGGAAACGGGATGCCGAAGTAGTCCTCGAGGCGCGTGAGGAGCTCGGCCGTGACCTCGACCGCGTAGGCCGCCTCGGCGGCGCGCCCGCGCGGCGTGAGGATGCGGACGGGCACCCGGGCCTTGCACGCGCGCCCGGCGTCGACGATGTCGAAGGGCCCCACGCCGAACGCGATGAGGTAGCTCGGGAGGGGTTTCGTCTCACCGAACACGACCTTGCGCAGGTCGCCGCCTTCCGGCGCCTCGGAAACGATCGGGGTGTTCGAGACCGCGACGAGGTCCTTGGGCACGAGGAGAGTGAGGCGCCACGGGACCTTCGCCGTGGGCTCGTCGAAGCAGGGGAACGCGCGTCGCGCGTCCGTGGCCTCGAACTGCGTGTAGAGGTACCAGTCGTCGCCCTCTTTCTGCGCGAAGACGCCTGCGGTGTCCTTGAGGTTCACCTCGCCCGTGTACGTCACGCTGAGGCGCCCGTTGCCCTGGGGGAGCGGCTCGGCGAACGCGAAGCCGGCGAAGTCCTTGCCGCCCGGCACCACGCGCGCCTCACGCACCCCGCTCGCGGCAGCGCCTGCGGGGAGGTACGTGGCCTTCGAGATCTCGAGGTCCGAGGCGTTCAGCCAGATCACCGGCGTGGCTGCGTCCAGAGCGACGTCGATGTCGATGCGCCCCGAGAAGCGCGGCGCGCTCGGACGGAGCGTCAGCTCGACCTCGTAGTGGAGCGGCCGGGCGCCCGCGGGCAGCCGGAGCTTGGGCACTGCGGGTGCGTCCTGGGCGAAAACCGGGAGCTGCAGACAGAGGAAGAGCGGGAAGAGCGCCAGGCGCGAGAGCTTCATCGGCGACTGATACGGAAACGCGCCGGGAGAGTTCCCGGGAGGGCTACTCGACGATCACGTCCCGCATCTCGAAGCGGCCGTACGCGTAGGGACCCTCCTTCGCGTGCCACACGGCGTCTCCCCGGGAAGCGAGCCGCAACGGGCCGAACGCGCTGTAGTCCCGGAGCGGGGTCGACCAACGCATCTTCGTGAACGTCCTGCCGTCCTTGCCCACGGCGAGCCGATCGTCCGAGTCGAAGTCGACCAGCTCGCCGGTTTCGCCGAAATGGAGGTTCGCGTGGACCGTGTGCCCCGCGTTCGTGAACGCCACCCGGGCCTCGCGCGCGCCGCCGTCCACCCATTCGAGCGAGGGATCCGCGAGGGCGCCGGGCGCGAAGATACAGAGGTCGTTCAGCAGGGTGACCGTCTCGGCGAGGTCCATCTCGGGCCCGCGGGCGTCCACCACCGTCACGAGTCCGAGGACCTTCACCCGCATCGTCGCGGTCCCGCTCCGGAGCACGTGGAGCGCGTGCACCGGCACGCCCGAGCGCGAGGCCTTCATGAAGAAATACCGCGAGGGATTTTCGCCCGTGCGGCTCACCTGCTCGGCCGTGAACGGCATCCAGGGATCGGCGGGGCCGCCTCGGATCGCCCCCGTGAAGCGCACGCGAAAGCCCGCGGGACGCGGGCGTCCCATCGCGCCCGTGACCTTCAGATAGCGCCGCACCGCGGCCGGCAGATGAGAAGCGGCGGACTCGGTGAGCGTCTCGGCACGCCCCGCGATGGGCGGGCTCGCGAGCCGGCGGTACTCCGCTTCGAGGGGGAGCCTCATGGCTCCTCCCATTCTCCGGCTCCGGTTTCCGACCCGGGTTGATTCAGGAGCATCAGTGTCCGGCCCCGGGAGCCCCACCTATCTTGACCCGAGGAACCCGTGAGGAAAGCCGTCAGGCCCCGGGCAGCGCCGAAAGCTCGAGGCACGCCTCTCGAGCCGCTCGCCGAGGCGCTGCGCGCCCTCCGCTCGGAGCTGCTCCTCGCCGAGAAGCAGAGCCGCGACATGCTCGAGCTCGTCCCGAAGCCTCGGCGCGACAGCGCGAGAAACCTCATCCACTACCTGGCCCTGCGGCGTCGCGACATCCGGCATCTCCAGGACGAGCTGGCTCCGGTGGGTCTCTCGTCGCTGGGACGGGCGGAGTCCAACGTGCTGTACGTGCTCGAAGCCGTGCTGGGGGTGCTGGAACGTCTGACGGCCGGGACCACGAGCGGGCTCCCTCAATCCCGTGCCGACTTCAACAAGGGGCGCGCCCTGCTCGAGTCGAACACCGCCGCGCTCCTCGGTCCGGGCCGGGACGGGCGCGCCGTGCGGATCATGGTCACGATGCCGAGCGACGCCGCGCACGACTACGCGCTCGTGCGCGAGCTCGTGAGCCGGGGAATGGACGCCATGCGGATCAACTGCGCGCACGACACGCCGGAGGAGTGGGCGGCGATGATCGCGAACGTACGGCGGGCCGAGCGGGAGGTGGGGCACCACTGCAGCGTGCTCATGGACCTCGGCGGACCCAAGCTCCGGACCGGCGCGATCGCGCGCGGTGAGCCCGTCGTGTCGTTCAGGCCCCGCCGCGACGCCCTGGGGCGTGTGACGGCGCCCGCCAGGGTCTGGCTCACGCCCGACCGCTCGGCCGTCCCGGCTCCCCTCGCCTGCGACGCGACGCTGCCGCTCGACGCGGACTGGCTCGCGGCGCTCGAGACCGGGGACGCGATCCGGCTCATCGACGCTCGCGGGGCCCGCCGCTCGCTGCGCGTGGTCGCCGAGCACGGCGAGGGCCGCTGGGCCGAGGCGGCGCGCGCCACCTACGTCACGAACGGAACGGTGCTGACCAGCTCCCGGGTGAAGGGAATGAAGGCCAAGTGCCGTGTTCTGGACCTTCCGGCTCCGGAGCAGGTCATCGTGGTGCGGCAGGGAGACACGCTCCTCCTCACCCGGGAGACCACGCCCGGGCACCCCGCGACCTTCGACGAGGCGGGGCGCGTGCTCGTGTCCGCCTCGATTCCCTGCACGCTGCCCGAGGCCCTCGGTGCGATCCGGCCCGGAGAGCGCGTCTTCATCGACGACGGCAAGGTGGGCGGCGTCGTGCGCACGGTGGGCGCCGGCCAGGTCGTCGTCGAGATCACGCGGGCGCGGCCCCGGGGCGAGAGGATCCGGAGCGACAAGGGGATCAACCTTCCCGACACGCTGCTGGCTCTCCAGGGTCTCACGGAGAAGGATCTCCTCGACCTTCCGTTCGTGGCCCGGAACGCCGACCTCGTGGGTCTCTCCTTCGTGCAGCGGCCGGAGGACATCTCTCTCCTCGCGGGGAAGCTCCACGAGCTGGGCGCCGCCGGGAAGGGCGTCGTGCTGAAGATCGAGACGCGGCGCGCCTTCGAGTCGCTGCCCGGCCTCCTCCTCGCGGCCCTGAGGCTGCCTCGCGCCGGCATCATGATCGCCCGCGGGGATCTCCTCGTCGAATGCGGCTACGAGCGGCTCGCCGAGATCCAGGAGGAGATGCTCTGGCTCTGCGAGGCCGCCCACATCCCGGTGATCTGGGCGACGCAGGTGCTCGAGGGGCTCGCGCAGAAAGGTCTGCCATCCCGCGCCGAGATCACCGACGCCGCGATGGGCGAGCGCGCCGAGTGCGTGATGCTGAACAAGGGCCCGCACATCCTGGCGGCCGTGGACGCGCTCGTGAGCATTTTGAACCGCATGGGAAAGCACCAGGACAAGAAGACCTCCCGGCTCCGCCGCCTCCACTTCTAAGGTTGCCTGAACGGTTGAGGCGGTGAAGTTTCTTGAACGAACTTCCCTGAAGCGCCGAAATTTTCAAGCCGCCAGCTCCGGAGCCCTCGTTTTCAGCGGTCGGCGGGCTCCTCGCGAGCTGGGCCCCGCAAGGCATGCGGCTTGCGAGCGGTGTCCGAGGAGGTGGCTACCCATGAAATCCAAGCCGAAATACGACGATCGGGGCGTCGACGCGACGCCCGACGCGAATCGTGATCCCCTCACCGGCGAAGCCGGGTCGCATCCGGTGGGCACGGGTCTCGGGTCGGCGGGCGCCGGCGCCGCGGGAGCGGCGGTGGGTGCGGCGGTGGGCGGCCCCGTCGGGGCGGTCGTCGGAGGCGTGGCGGGCGCCGTGGCGGGGGCCTACGCC
>JAEUQS010000306.1 GCA_016789625.1 Acidobacteriota bacterium
ACCTGGCGGGACGTGCTGCCGTCCCTCGCCGACGAACCCGCCGTCGCGGCGGCCGCGGGCGCGGCGATTCTGGCTCTGGCCGGGGAGGATCGACCGCGGCTCGCGTCCGAGATGCTGGCGCAGGCTCCGGCGGTGCGCACCGCGGCCCTCGAGGAGATCCTCGAGATGGCCGATTCGGATGCCGCGGCCGAGGTGGCCGTGGCGGTGAGCCACGACGACGAGAGCACGGCGCGAGCCGCCGTGATGTGCATGAGCGTCGCGCCCGCCGACGTGGCCGAGGAGGCTCTCGTCACCGCGCTCGGCGACGACCGCGAGGAGATCCGCCGCGCGGCCGCCGAGTCGCTTTCGATGCGCGGGCGGGTCACTCCGGGAGGCCCGGTTCCCTGGGCTCTTTCGGAAGCCCTGGCCCGCGAGACGGGGCTTTCGGCGCTGCGCGCGCTGCTCCCTGCCGTGGCGCTCTTCGGGGACGCGGAGTCCATCGGTCCCATCACGCAAGTGATGGCCCGCGAGGTGGCGCGGGACGTCTCCGACGCCGCCGAGGGCGTCGCGCGGGAGCTCGCGACCCGGTTTCCGCGCGAGGCCGAGAAAGCATGGGCCCACGCTCCCGCGCGGGCGGAGCATCGCTGGGCCCGCGCGCTGCAACAGGTGCGTAGCGCCGCAGGCGCGGAGCCGCAAGGACCGGTGCGTAGCGCCGCAGGCGCAAAGGCCGAGCCCGCCCCCGAGCCGGTCAAGCCCGAAGTGGTTTCCACACCGCCGGAGAAAAGCAGCTCGTGATCGCCCGGACCCCCGAGCTTTCGGAAGCCGTCTTCGGCCTCTTCCAGGACCTCGTCCGCAGGCGCACGGGGTTCGTCATGACGCCGTCGCACCGTCCGCGTCTCGAGAGCCGGCTCCTCGCCGACGCCCGCGCGGCCGGCTCGTTCTACCAGCTCTACGCCGAGCGGCGCGACCTCGCGTCCTCGCATCCCGCGTTCGGACGAATCCTGGATGCCGCCGTGAATGGCGAAACCTACTTCTTCAGGGACCCCGACGGCCTCGCCGCGTTCTCTCTCGAGATCGTGCCCGAACGCCTTCTCTCGGGCGGTGCCGACGGCTCTCTCCTCATCTGGTCCGCCGGCTGCGCGACCGGAGAGGAGCCGTACACGCTCGCCATGCTCCTCGGGGAGCGCGGGGTCCTCGGAACGCGGCCCGTGCACATCCGCGGCTCGGACCTCTCACCCGACAACATCCGCCGCGCCCGGCTGGGCGTCTACGGGCTCCATTCGCTCCGGTCGACCACGATCGAACGCCGCGACCAGCACTTCGTTCAGGCCGAGGGCGGGCGTCTCGCCGTGCATCCGGACCTCAGGCGGATCGTGGACTTCGACACGCGGCCCATCCTCGAAGAGCCGAAGGACGGCATCGCCTACGACGTCATCGTCTGCCGCAACGTCCTGATCTATCTCGACGAGGACGCGCGACGCCGTTCTGCGGAGCTCTTCGCTGCCCGTCTCAAGCCGGGCGGCTACCTGTTGCTCGGTCCCTCGGACGCGCTCGCGGCCGCGGCCACCCCGCTGACCCTCGTGCGCCTCGAGCACGACGTCGCGTATCGCAAGTAGATGCGCACGCTCGTCGTCGACGACTCGGCTTTCCAGCGCATGCAGATCGGCGAGGCGCTCGCCTCGCTCCCTTCCGTGAAGAGCGTCGACGCCGCATCGAGCGGGGAAGAGGCGATCCGGAAGCTCCTCTCCGGGGCGTTCGATCTCGTGACGCTGGACGTCGAGATGCCGGGCATCGACGGCCTCGCGGTGCTGCGCTGGGTGATGGCGAACCGGCCCATGCCCGTGCTCGTCATCTCGAGCCTCCGCGGCGAGCGGCTCGCGATCCAGGCTCTCGAGCTGGGCGCCTGCGACGTCGTTTCCAAGCCCGTCGCGCGGGACGGCATGGACGCGTTCCGGGCCCGTCTCGCCGTGGCCGTTGCCGAAGCCGGCGAAGCGCGGGCCGACCTCCTCGCCCGCCGCGGCATCCCTCCTCCCGAGCGGAAGCCGACGCCCCAGCCGGGCGGACCTTCCGATCCGCGGGCGGGCTCGCGGACGGCTTCGGCTCCCGTTCCGTCGAGCGGTCTCGCCATCGTCGTCGCCGCCTCCACGGGCGGGCCTTCGGCGCTCCGCGACCTCCTCACCGGCCTCGCGCCGATTCGCCAGAATCCCGTGTTCGTCGCCATGGCGCAGCACATGCCCGCCCCTTTCACCACCTCGCTCGCGGCGCGCCTCTCGGCCACGACCGGCTGGGAGGTCGTGGAGCCGGGTCCCGGGACGGAGGCCGTGGCCGGCGCGGCCTGGCTCTGCCCCGGAGGTTTCCACCTCGCGATCGGGCGGGCCGGAGGGCGGTCCGTCGCGACGCTCATGGCTGACGCGTCCCAATACCGCTGGACGCCCTCGGGCGATCATCTCTTCGCGAGCGCCGCGGCCCTCTTCGGCGCCCGGGCCATCGCCATCGTGCTCACGGGGATGGGGGACGACGGCGCGGAAGGGGCCTTCGCGATCGCGGCCGCGGGCGGATCGGTGTTCGCCGAGGGCGTCGAGACGGCGGTGATCCCGGGGATGCCCGACGCCGCGAGCCGGCGGGTGAAAACCACGGTCCGCCTGCCCCTTCCCGACCTCGCTCGTGCCGTTTGCGAAAGGGTGTCCTCGCTGGAAACGGGCCTGTAGACTCGGCGGCTCTTATGAGCGAGCACGAGACCGGCCCCGCAACCGAAACGGCCGAACCCGAGGCGCCCCACCTCGCGATCGAGCGCAAATGGCAGGAGCGCTGGGAGAAGGAGCGCGCGGCCTTCGTCGACACGCACGATCCGGCCTCCCGCGGTACCTACCTCCTCGTCATGCTTCCGTACCCGTCGGGCGACCGGCTGCACGTGGGCCACGCCCGGACGTACTTCCTCACGGACGTCCTGCACCGGTACCTGAGGCAGAAGGGCGAGACCGTCCTCTGCCCCATGGGCTGGGACGCGTTCGGGCTGCCGGCGGAGAACCACGCGATCGCCAAGGGCATTCATCCGCGCACCTCCACGCTCGCGAACATCGCGGCCATGAAGGAGCAGTTCCGCACGTGGGGCGTCCTGTACGACTGGTCGAAGGAAGTCACCACCTGCGAGCCCGAGTACTACCGCTGGAACCAGTGGTTCTTCCTCAAGCTCCTCGAGAAGGGCCTCGCATACCGCAGGAAGTCGAACGTGAACTGGTGCCCGTCGTGCCTCACCGTGCTCGCGAACGAGCAGGCCGAGGACGGCGTGTGCGAGCGTTGCAAGACGCCCGTCGTGCAGCGCGACCTCGAGCAGTGGTTCCTGCGCATCACGGCTTACGCCGACGAGCTCCTCGAGGGCCTGGACCGGCTGCCGGCCTGGTCCGACAAGGTCCGCACCATGCAGCGGAACTGGATCGGCCGCTCGGTGGGCGCCGACCTCGACTTCACGATTCCGTCTCTCGGCGAGACGGTCCGCGTGTTCACCACGCGCCCCGACACCGTATTCGGCGCCACCGCGCTCATCCTCGCTCCCGAGCATCCGCTCGTGCCGCGCCTCCTCGATGGCCACCCCGAGAAGGCCGAGGTCGAGGCGTGGGTCGAGAAGATCAAGAGCCAGAACCGCATCGAGCGCGAGGCCGAAGGCGGCGAGAAGGAAGGCCGCTTCACGCACCACACCGCCGTGAATCCCTTTACGGGCGAGAGCGTTCCGGTGTGGCTCGCGAACTTCGTGATCGCGAGCTACGGCACCGGCGCGCTCATGGCCGTTCCCGCGCACGACGAGCGGGATCACGAGTTCGCGAAGAAGTACGGCCTCGAGATTCGCGAGGTCATCGCGCGTCCCGAAGGCGAGCCCGAGGGCTGCTTCACGGGCGAGGGCCTGCTCGTGTCGTCGGGCGACTTCACGGGAATGCCGTCGGCGTCCGCGCGGGAAGCCATCGCCACCGAGGCCGGCGCGCGGGGCATCGGAGGCGCGCAGGTGCGTTACCGGCTGCGCGACTGGCTCATCTCGCGCCAGCGCTACTGGGGCACGCCGATTCCCGTGGTCTATCGAAAGGACGATCCGTCGACTCCGGTGCCCGTGCCCCAGAGCCAGCTGCCGGTCGTTCTCCCTCCGGACGCGCCGTTCACCGGAACCGGCGGGAACCCGCTCGAAAAGGTCGCGAGCTTCGTGGAGACGACGTGTCCCGAGACGGGCCGGCCGGCCCGCCGCGAGACGGACACGATGGACACGTTCGTGGATTCCTCCTGGTACTACCTGCGGTACCTCGATCCTCGCAACGCGGCCGCTCCGTTCGACACCGAGGTCGCGCGGCGCTGGTCGCCGGTGACGCAGTACGTGGGCGGCATCGAGCACGCGATCCTGCATCTCCTGTACGCGCGCTTCTTCTCGAGGGTGCTCCGCGACCTCGGCCTCGTGTCGTTCGACGAGCCGTTCCCGCGGCTCTTCAACCAGGGAATGATCACGAACATGTCGCCTTCGGGGCGGCTCGAGAAGATGTCCAAGTCCCGCGGGAACGCGGTGTCCCTGGATCCCCTCATCGAGGCGCGCGGGGCCGACGTGGTGCGGACCTACGTGCTGTTCCTCGGGCCCGCCGAGAAGGACGCCGAGTGGAACGACGACGGCATCGCGGGAGCCGAGCGCTTTCTGGGCCGCGTGAAGACGACTCTCGAGAGGTTTCTGGCGTCCGGCCGGAATCCCCAGGCGGAGCCCGCCGTGGCGGACTCTCCCGCGGCGCGCCTCCGGCATCGGGCCGTTCAGCGGATCACGCAGGACTTCGACGCCTTCTCGTTCCATACCGCGGTGGCGCGCCTCATGGAGCTGTCGCGCCACGTGGCCGACCTGGTGAACGATCCGGCGGCCGAAGCAGGGGAGGTCGCGACCACGCTCCGAACGCTGGCCGCGCTGCTCCACCCCGTGGCTCCGCACCTCTCCGAGGAGATGCACGAGCGCCTGGGTGGTACGCAGAGCCTTCTCGTCTCCGGCTGGCCCACGTTCGACGCGGCGCTCGCCCGCGAGGAGTCGGCGACCATCGTCGTGCAGGTGAACGGCAAGGTCCGGGGTCAGGTCGTGCTGGCCCGGGGCTGCACCGAA
>JAEUQS010000307.1 GCA_016789625.1 Acidobacteriota bacterium
CCCAACACCCGCGACGTGAGGGTCCGCGTACGCCCGCGGCTTCGACGACGTCACGGCTTTGCCGCCGGGTTCGCGACCGGAGCGTCGGCGCGGCGGGACCAGTCCTGGAACGAGCCGTCGTAGAGCAGGACCTCGTGCCCCAGTGTGCGCGCGGCGAACAGCATCGCCGTCGTCTGCATCCCGATGTGACAGTAGCCGATGACGGTGTCGCCGGGCTTCACGCCGGCCTTGGTGAACAGCGCCTGCAGCTCGTCCGGGGACTTCAGCATCAGGTCGTCGCGCGTGATCGACGTGAACGGGATGCTGAGCGCGCCGGCGATGTGCCCCGTCCTGTGCTCGGATCCGTTCGAGCCGCCCGTGTCCGTACCGTCGTAGAACGCGGAGGCCCGGCCGTCCACCACGGCGAAGCCCTTCTTTCCGAGCCTGGACTGAACAGTCGCCGCGTCGACGACGAGGGGACGGATCTTCAGGGGGGACAGTGTGCCCGTCTTCGCGGCCGGCGCCTCCTGCGTCACCGCGCCCCCTGCGCGTACCCACGCGTCGAGGCCGCCGTCGAGGAGGAACGCGTTCTTGCCGAGGCCGGCGTAGTCGAGCGTGAAGACCACGCGCGTCGTGGGCGAGACCCAGTCTTTCCCGTAGTACACGACGACCTTCGAGCGGTCGGAGATCCCGAGCGCCTCGAGCTTCGTTCGAAGCTCCTCGGCGGGCGGCATCTCGAGCACGAGGCCCTTCGCGGTCTTGTCGGTCACCGAGACGTCGGGCAGCATCGTGTGCCGCGCGCCGGGGATGTGCTTCTCGGCGTAGCCGTCCTTGTCGCCCACGTGGAGGAGCACGAGGTCGGGGTCGGACAGATGGCCCTTCAGCCAGTCGGCCGAGACCACGAGCGCGTCGCGCGGGGAGCCGGCCTGCGCCGGAACGGCGAGGAAGGTCGCGGCGAGCGCCGCCACGGTCGAGGCTCTGAGGTTCATTTTCGAAGTTCTCCTTTTCTTTCAGGCAGGGCGATGCCCAGCGCGACCTGTGTGCGGACATCGGGAAGGTCTTTCGGGGGGGCCCGGGGGGATCGAGAAACCCCCGGGAAAACTAGCTCGAACGAAGAGCCAGCATGGGGGGCGTCGTCGCGGCCCTCCACGCTGGTAGAACACATGCGGCGAAGGCAACGACCAGAAGCGTGAGCGACGATCCCGCGAAGCAGGCGGGATCCGTCGCAGAAACACCGAAGAGAACACCCGAAACGAGCCGCGAGCCGGCGAGAGCGCCGATGACGCCGAGAACGAGGCCCAGCACCACGGGCGCCATGGCTTCCCTCACGAGCAGCCTCAGCAGCGCACCCGGCTCAGCCCCGAGCGCGAGGCGCACGCCGATCTCGTGGATCCGCTGGCTCACGTGGAAGGCCAGGACGCCGCCGATTCCGGCCGCGCTGATCGCGAGCGCGAGGCCGGCAAAACCCGAGAGGAGCCACGCGACGAGCCGCGAGGTCGCGACCGAGCCGCGCCTCACGTCCTCGAGCGTGCGGACGTCCACGACCGCGACCTGCGCGTCCCGCCCGCGGATCGCGCGAATCACCCGCGCCGCGAGCTCCTTGGGGTTCTCCGGGGTGCGCACGAGGAGGCTCGCGGAGACGCCCGGGTTCTGAGAGAACGGAAGGATGAGCTCTTCCGTGGGGCTCTCCGCGAGCCCGTACTGACGCGCGTCGCCCACGACCCCGACGACGTGAGACCACGTGCGCCCGCCGTCGAACGAAACGCGCTGTCCCAGCACCTCCCCTTTCGGAAAGTACTTCGACTGGAACGCCCGGTTGACCATGACCTCGGTCCTGGCTTCCGTGGACGCCTGGGGCACGAAGCGGTCGTCGAAGAGGCGTCCGGAAAGGAGGGGGATGCCGAGCGTCGCGAAATAATCGGCGCTCGTGATGCGGATGGCCGCGCGCGGAAGCGGCACGTCGTCGGGATGCTCACGCTCCGCGAAGCGAAAGGACCCGTCGAAGCGAAAGCCCTGGTTGAGCGGCACCGCGACCGCCCCGGCGGCGCTCGTGACACCGGGGAGCGCGCGCACGTCGGTGAGCACGCTCTGGTAGAAGCCCGACATGCGCTCCTGATCGGCGCGGTTCTCGGGCCCCAGGTACTTCGACCAGTTGAGGTCGAGCGTCATCGTGAGCACGTTCTCGGTGCGGAAGCCCGGGTCCACGTGCGTGAGGTTCCAGAAGCTTCGCAGAACGAGGGCGGCGCCGATGACGAGAACGAACGAGAGCGCGAGCTGCGAGGCCACGAGCACCGAGCGGAGCCGCCCGGCCCCGCGTCCGGGAGTGGCGCGGACGCCGCCCTCCTGCAGCACCGCCGAGAGGTCCTGACGGCGCGAGAGCGCGGGGACGCCCCCGAAGACGAGGCCGGTGAGGACCGAGACACAGAGCGTGAACGCCAGGACGGCCGGGTGGAGACCGATGCCGGCGGCCGCGGGCGTCACCGTTTCGGCGATCGCCCGCAGGGCCTTCAGCGAGAGGACCGCGAGCACCAGACCGAGGAAGCCGCCCGTGAGCGAGAGGAGCGTCGCCTCGGTCACGAGCTGCCGCACGATGCGGCCGGCGCTCGCGCCCACCGTGCCGCGGAGCGCGAGCTCCGGCGCCCGGTGCGCGAGGCGGGCGAGCATGAGGTTCGCGACGTTGGCGCAGGCGATGAGAAGGATGAGCGCCACCGTGCCGAACAGCAGCCACAACGTCGTGTCCGCTCCCCCGGTGATTTCGAGCCGCACGGGGACCACCTCGGCCCGCATGCCGCGGCCCGGCGGGTAGGCGTCCCGATGGGTCTCGAACATGCGGCCCGTCGCGGACGTGAGCTCCGCCTCGGCCGAGGCCGGAGTCGCGCCCGGCGCGAGCCGGCCGAGCAGGGCGACCATGCGGCCCGCGCGGTTCGAGGCGGCACGCGCCCGAAACGGACAGGCCGACGCGGGCATGAAGACGTCGTTCTGGTTCGGATACCGCGGCAGCGGCGGGAGGATTCCCACCACGGTGTGCGGATGGTCGTTGAGCTGGAAGACCTTGCCGAGGATGGCGAGGTCGCCTCCGTGGACGCGCTCCCAGTACTCGTACGAGAGCACGAGCACCGGCTCCGATCCGGGGGCGTCCTCGCCGGTGCGGAAGGTGCGGCCGTGGAGCGGCGCGACGCCCAGCACGTCGAAGTAATTCGCGCTGACGACGCCCGTCTGCACCCGCTCCGGCTCCTTGCCGCCCAGCATGAGGAAGCGCATGGAGTGGTACTCGGCGAGCGCCGAGAACGCCTTCGTCTCCGAGCGGAGGTCGGTGAACTCCTGAACCGAGAAGCCGACGCGGGCCGCGACCCCGCTCGTCCCTTCGGGCACCTGGTAGACGCGCACGATGCGATCCGCGTCGCCGTAGGGCAGCTCCTTGAGGAGGACGCCGTGCACGACGCTGAAGATGGCGGTGTTCGCGCCGATGCCGAGAGCCAGAGTGAGCACGACGGCGAGCGCGAAGCCCGGACTGCGGCGGATGCCGCGGAGCCCGAAGCGCATGTCCTGGGAGAGGGCGTCGAAGAACGAGAAGCCGCGGGCCTCGCGCCCTTCTTCGCGAACGCTCTCGAGGCTGCCGAACGCGATCCGGGCCTGCCTCAGCGCTTCGGCGCGAGGCACACCCCGCGCTTCACGCGCCGCCGCCTCGAGGGCGATGTGCGTCTCCATCTCCTCGACCATGTCGCTCTCGACGGTCTGCCTCTTCCCGAGGGACCTCAGGAGGTGGAACAGGTTCTTCAGGGGGCGCATCGCGTGCTTTCCTTCACACCGGCTGGAGCACGCGCCCAATGGCGTGCGCCATCCGGTGCCAGCTCGCGGTTTCCTCGCCGAGGCGCTTCGCCCCCGCGCGGGTGAGGCTGTAGAACTTCGCCCGCCGGTTGTTCTCCGAGGTGCCCCATTCCGACTCGATCCAGCCCTCGGCCTCGAGCCGGTAGAGCGCGGGATACAGCGACCCCTGGTTCACGAGGAGGACGTCGTCCGAAAGCTGCGCGAGCCGCTGCGAGATCCCCCATCCGTGCATCGCTCCGGCCTGGAGCGCCGAGAGCACGAGCATGTCGAGGGTTCCCTGGAGGATGTCGGGAGCTGCGGGGGATCTGGGCGGCATGCGGTCTCCTGTCGAGGATCGACAAGAAGATGGGGCCGCTCCTGTCGAATGTCAAGGGGAGAGGCCGGGATCCTTGGGCAGGCGCACGGTGAACGTCACGCCCCGCCCTTCGTTCGGCGCGACGGAGATGGTGCCGCCATGCGCCTCGACGACGCGCCGGCAGATCGAGAGGCCGAGCCCGAAGCCGCCCGTCTTCCTCGAGCGCGAGCGATCCACGCGGAAGAACGGCTCGAAGACCGACGCGAGGTCCGCGGCGGGAATGCCGGGACCGTCGTCCTTCACGCGGAGCACGGCTTCGTTGCGCTCGACCGCGATGGCGACCTCGGTGGCGCGACTGTCCGGGAGCGCGTACTTCGCCGCGTTCTCGAGGAGATTCCTCACGACGGTGCGCAGTGCGGCCTCGTCGAACACGACGGGAACGGGCCCGTCCGTGGAGGTGAACCGCGCGCCGGGTGCCCGCTCCGATAGCGCCGAGGTCTCCTCCCGCGCCAGCGCCGCGAGATCGTGAGGCTCGAGGCGAAGCCCGCGCCCGTCCCGCAGGCGTTCCCGCTCGAGGAGCTCCTTGAGCATCGCCTCCATCTCGGCGACGTCGACCTCCATGCGCAGCTTCTTGTCCCCGTCGGGCAGCATCGCGAGCGCGACCTTCATGCGCGTGAGCGGCGAGCGCAGCTCGTGGCTCACGTCGAGGAGCAGCTGGTCCCGGTCGCGCACCATGGCCCTCACGCGACCGGCCATGCCGTTGAACGCGTCGGTCAGCTCGCCCAGCTCGTCCTGGCTCGTGCGGCGCACCACCACGTCGAGCTCCCCCGCTCCGAGGCGCGTGACCCCTTCGTGGAGGAGGCGGAGCGGCTCGAGGAGCCGGCGGATCGCGAAGTGCGCGGTGAACACGATCGACACCACGAGCGCGAGGAGCAGCCACAGGAGCCTGCCGTGCGCCTCGCTGATCCGGCGCCCGTAGTCCCACGAGAAGAGGTAGCGCCCGCCTCCGGCGCGGGGCACGACGACGGCCTCGTAGGAATTCCGGCTGCGGAGGGTGGCCTCCGCGGCGTCGATCGACGGCAGGTCGCGAGAGGTCGTCCACGGGCCGCCCGGCCCCTCGTAGCGCACGTCGATCTGGCTCCTCCCGGCGAGCTTCCGGGCCGACGCCTCGTCGAGCCCCTCGGCGGCCAGAAGGCGCGCGTAGTCCTTGGTGAGGCGGTGGATCGAGCCCCCGAGCCCGGGGCCGACGGCCAGGAAGAAGAAGACCGACACGATGATGAGGAGGCACGCGGCCGTGCCCAGCATCACCGCGACGAGGCGCCCGAACACCGATCCGCGGAGCGGGAACCGGCCCTTCATTCGCCGCCGCCGATGAACGCGTACCCCGCTCCGCGCACCGTGCGGATGAACGCGGGCTTTCGAGGGTCGTCGCCGAGCTTCTGCCGGAGCCGGCTCACGAGAACGTCGATCGACCGGTCGAAGGACTCCCAGTCGATGCCGCGGGTCTCGTCGAGAATGCGCTCGCGCGAGAACACACGTCCGGGCTGCCGCACGAGGAGCTGGAGGAGCGCGAACTCGGCGGTCGTGAGGCCCAGATCCCGCCCGTCGAGGCGCGCCGTGCGGGTCGTGCCGTTCACCTCGAGGCCGCCTGCGCGGAGAACGCCGTCGTCCGGAGCCGGCCGGCCCCGGCGCAGCACGGCCTGGAGGCGCGCGACGAGCTCGCGCGGCTCGAAGGGCTTGCCGAGATAATCGTCGGCGCCCATCTCGAGGCCCACGATGCGGTCCATGACGTCGCCCCGCGCCGTGAGCATCACGATGGGCACGGTGCTCGTCTC